>NZ_JBRAJI010000018.1:0-47663 GCF_052744395.1 Desulfurispora sp.
AAATATCGCAGAATATCAATGGTTTTTAAAAATTTATTTCACGGATTCAGGTATAAACTAACAGACCGTGCCCGCAACGCGGCACGGCCTGCACCAGCACTACTCCTGCACACAGGTTACCCTGGTATACCCGCAAATCTCACAGCACCAGATCACTGCTTCCTGGCAGTTGACAAAGTCCAGATCGTATATGTCCACGATCATCTGCGGGCTGGCGGTTTTTACCGGTATCAGCCGGCTGCGGCAGTTTACACAAACCAATCTCCTGCTCACCCCTGTAGTGATGATTTTCACTTACTGCTATATTACCACAATGCCAGTCCAATGGCAAATGTGGTTCAACCCACCATGATCATAAACACCCGGCAGGCCGGGTCCTGACGCAGCTGGCGAACCAGTTCGGGCATTTCCCGGGCCGGATTCATATCGCTCAGCCGCACTGCCAGAAAACCTTCCCAGCCGGCATGGTAGCTGAAAGGCTCCTGCGGCCAGAGCACACTCTCCCGCCACTGCAGCGGCCAGTATTCCTCAAAAGCGCTCACCAGCTGCTCTATATTATCCGCATCAGCAGGCACCGGCCAGTAGCCCGTGATCTCGCCCCCGGCGAGAATGCGCCGGTCGTCATTTCACCCCGACTCGTAAAAGTATATGGCTACTTTGCGGGCCAGCCCCAGGGCCGCCTGCACCGCCTGCCCGTCCATGGTGGCAAAAGCCACCGGCAGACCCCGGACCTGGATCTCCAGGGCCCGCTGCCAGGACCGGCAACCCACCGCAGCAAAAATCACCGGCTGCAAATTCATCACTCTCCCCCAAATATACCCGTCAGTAACGTTATCTAACATGCTATAATAAAATAGTCTAAGTTAACAATATTTTCAGGAGAAGTTTTTTATGCACTGGAAAGATCTGCTCAGCCGCCTGCCCGGTTTGCTGATCCCGGCCGGGCCAAACACCGGCCGGCTGCTCATCGACGAGGAGCAGTACTATCACGCCGCCGTGCTGCTGCCCCTGCTGCGGTACGACAGCGGAGAGCCGGCCGTGCTTTTTGAGGTGCGGGCGGCCGAATTAAACCGCCAGCCCGGCGAAGTCTGTTTTCCCGGCGGCCGCCTGGAGCCGGGCGAACCGCCCCACCTGGCCGCCCGGCGGGAAACCTGTGAGGAGCTGGGCATAGCGCCGGAACAGGTGGAGATACTGGGTGAGCTGGGCCGGCTGGTCATCCCCTACGGCATACTGCTGCACCCTTATGTGGGCATCATCCACACCGCCGACTTGCGGCCCGCCCGTCAGGAGGTCGCCGAGGTGTTCACGGTTCCCCTGCAGCATCTGGCCGAAAATCCGCCCGGCATTTCCCGCTTTGAGGTGGCCACCCGCTATGCCGCCGACTTTCCTTTCCACCGTATTCCCAGCACCTACGGCACGGGCTGGCAGAAAAGAGCCGCTTTTCCCATGTACTATTTTACATACCGGGATTACTTTATCTGGGGCTTCACTGCCAAAATCCTCTTTCATTTCTGCCAGCTGCTCTGGCCCGCCCATCCGGTCTACAGTAGGAGGAGTTAAAAAGTGCTGAAACTGGTACTATGTTTAACCAAACCGGCCGGTGCCAGCTGCCGCCACATGCTTTACCAGGCCCTGTGCCTGGAGGAGGAGTTCGCCGGTCAGCTGGAAGTGGTGCTGGATGAAGTGAGTGCCGCCGATCTGTCTACCGACCTGTCCCTGCGGCCATATTATGTGCTGGGCGACCAGGTGATTGGCAAAACCGCCACCCTGGACAAACTGCGGGAAATTATCCGCCAGAAGCTGTCCGCCCAGCTGCCGGAAACCATCAAGGTGTCCCAAACCCTCAAAGTTTTTTGAACTCCTGCAGGATAAAACCAGGCCGCGGCGAAATCCAATGAACAGAATAATTACACCTGCAGGAGGTATCTTGTTGTGAGTAAAAAGATCGCCATTATCACCTGCGCCAAAATCCGCGACATCCACTGCATGGCCTGCCTGAAATGCTTCAAGGCTTCCGAGAAAAAAGACGGCGAATTTGCCCGCTACGATGACGATGTGCGCGTGGTGGCCATGTTTGGCTGCGGCGACTGCCCCGGTCTGGTCATGCCCAAATCCCAGCTGGTGATGGAAATGGCCGACTACCTGGATGTGGACATCGACGCCATCCACCTGGGCACCTGTATGGTCAAGGCCAACCAGACCGCTGCCTGCCCCATCAACCTGGAAAAAATATCCCAGATGCTGCAGAACAAGTTCGGCAAGCCGGTGGTCATCGGCACCCACAATTACTAATTTTCCACACCCGGCCCGGCCGGCCCGGGACAGGGCTTTTTTCAGCAACCAGGTTTTTTCAGCCATGAATAAAAGCACGGCAGCCTGTTCTGCCGTGCTTTTTTGTATTACTGTTCAGCCTGGCGGCGCAGCCCCAGCACCTCATCCCAGATCAGATGGGCCAGTTCCAGCTTGTCCATTTGCGGCACATCCTGCACCCGGCCGTCGGCGTAGAGCAGCTTGACTATGTTGGTATCACTGCCGAAACCGGCTCCCGGCACGGTCACGTCATTGGCCACAATCAGGTCCAGGTTTTTGCGGCGCAGCTTTTCCGCGGCGTTTTGCAGCAGGTCGCTGGTCTCGGCGGCAAAGCCCACCAGGGTAACACCGGGACGCTTGTGCCGGCCCAGCTGGCCCAGGATGTCCGGGTTTTTCTCCAGCTCCAGCACCAGCGCTGCCTCGCTTTTCTTAATTTTGTGTTCCGCCACCCGGGCCGGGCGGTAGTCGGCCACGGCGGCTGCTTTGATCACCACATCCATCCGCTCGTAAACGGCCAGCACCGCCTCCAGCATCTGCCGGGCGGTTTCCACTCGCACCACCTCTGCTCCCGGCGGGGGGATCAGAGCGGTGGGGGCGGTCACCAGGGTCACCCGCGCGCCGCGCTGCAGGGCGGCCTGCGCCAGAGCATAACCCATTTTGCCCGAGCTGCGGTTGGAGATGTAGCGCACCGGATCAATGGGCTCCCGGGTGCCGCCCGCCGTCACCAGCACCTGCAATCCGCTCAGGTCGCCCTGCGGCTGCAGCAGCCGGCAAATTTCCTCCAGAATCACGGCCGGTTCCGGCAGCCGGCCCTGGCCCACCGTGCCGCAGGCCATGCGCCCGCTGGCCGGTTCCAGGATGTGATAGCCGTAAGAGCGCAGTACCTGCAGGTTTTTCTGCACCGCCGGATGCCGGTACATGGCCGCATTCATGGCCGGGCAGACCAGCACCGGACAGGTGGCGGCCAGCGCGGTGGCGGACAGCAGGTCGTCGGCCAGACCGGCGGCCAGTTTGGCCAGCACGTTGGCGGTGGCCGGTGCAATTACCAGCAGGTCGGCCCGGCTGGCCAGATCAATATGGGGAATGGCAAAGTCCGGCGATCCGGCAAACAGATCCTGGTGAACCGGGTTGCCGGTCACCCCGGCGAAGGTCACCGGTCCCACAAATTTTGCCGCGGCGGCGGTCAGTATAACGTGCACCGCGGCACCCCGGGCAGTCAGTTTACTGGCCAGATCGGCCACCTTGTAGGCGGCAATGCCGCCGCTGACCCCCAGGGTAATCTGTTTCCCCTGCAGCATCATCACTCACATCCGTTATTTAATGCCCTGTCTGGTACGGCGGTAGGCGATCCGGCCCGCCATGATCTCTTCCAGGGCCAAAGTTACCGGCTTTTTTTTCACCGGCTGTTCCTCACCGTTTTTTTCGCTGTCCCGGCGCTCGGTCAGCATCCGCGCTCTTTTGGCGGCGACCACCACCAGCGTGTAGCGGCTGTCCACTTTGTCCATCAGATTGTCCAGACTGACCTGGTTCATGCTGCATGCTCCCCCCACGCTAAGGATTTTTCCAGCCCGCGGGCAATCTGTTTCTTACCGTCCGGCATTTCTCCGCCCTGATGATGCAGGCCACCGTTTCCACCGCCGTGGCCAGGTGGTCATTGATCACCAGATAGTCATAGCGGGAGATCAGTTCCAGCTCACCCAGCGCCACTCCCAGGCGCTCTTCCACCGCCCGGCTGTCTTCCGTACCGCGCCCCAAAAGGCGCTGCTTGAGGGTCTGCCAGTCGGGAGGAAGCACGAAAATCAGTACGGCGGCCGGATAAGCCTGCCGGACCTGCAGTCCCCCCTGCACATCGATCTCCAGCACCACATCGCGTCCCTGGGCCAGCATGGTTTGCACCGGCTCGCGCGGTGTGCCGTAGTAATTGCCCAGATAGGTGGCCCACTCCAGAAAGCCGCCAGCCAGCATGCGCTCCTCGAAGTCTTTCCGGCTGAGAAAGTAATATTCGCGCCCGTGCTCTTCGCCGGCCCGGGGCGGCCGGGTGGTGGCCGAAATGGACAGGCTGACCTGGGGATAGCGCTGGCAGAGATCGCGGCAGAGCGTGCCCTTTCCCGCTCCGGACGGGCCGGAAATTACCAGCAACAAACCTTCCGACATGGGTTATTCGTCCTCTTCACCATTGTGGTCATGGCTCTGGCTGGCTCCCACTTCCCTGGTGTACAGGCGATGGGCCACGGTCTCGGGCTGGACGGCCGAGAGTATTACATGCTCGCTGTCCGTGATGATCACCGCCCGGGTGCGGCGTCCGTAAGTGGCGTCCACCAGCATGCCCCGCTCGCGCGCATCCGAGATGATCCGTTTGATCGGGGCCGATTCCGGACTGACAATGGCCACAATCCGGTTGGCCGACACGATATTGCCAAAACCAATGTTAATCAGTTTAATCTCCACGTCTTCCACCTCAATCTTTGCTACTCCAGGTTTTGCACCTGTTCGCGGATTTTTTCCAGCTCGCTCTTGATTTCCACCACGGTGCGGCTGATCGGCAAATCAGATGACTTGGAGCCAATGGTATTAACTTCCCGGTTCATTTCCTGCAGCAGAAAATCCATTTTGCGCCCCACAGTCCCCTCCTGGTTCAGGATGACTCTGGCCTGCTCCAGGTGGCTGAAAAGGCGCACCAGTTCCTCGGTGATGCTGCAGCGCTCGGCATACAGGGCCACTTCCTGCATCAGGCGCTGCTGATCGGGCAGATTGTCCGGCAAAATCTCGGCCAGACGCTGTTCCAGGCGCTGGCGGTATTCGTCCACCACCAGCGGGGAGCGGGCCTGGATTTCCCGGGTGTAACCCGCCACCAAATCAAGGCGCTGCAGCAAATCAGCCCGAAGTTTATCTCCTTCCACGCGCCGCATTTCCAGCAGCTGCTCCAGCGCGCCCCTGACGGCAGTTTCCAGTACACCCCACAGTTCCTCCACATCCACTTCGGGCTCAATCAGGCTGAGCACTCCCGGACGCGAAAAAAGGTGCTCTGGCTCAATTGAGGAAGATATACCGAGCTCTGTCAGGGTTTCCCTCATTGCCTTATAATAAGCCGCCGCCAGTTCTTTGTCAACTTGCACGGCGGCATTTTTTTCCCCGATGTCTTCTACGGAAATATAGCCATCCACCCGGCCCCGGGCCACGGTCTGCAGAATCATGCGGCGGGCCCTTTCTTCCAGCACCAGGGAATTGAAATTGCGGGGAAAACGCAGGTGCACCTCCACATAGCGGTGGTTGACGGTTTTCAGTTCCACCACAAATTTTTTGCCGCACCCGCTGGCCTCACCCCGTCCATAACCAGTCATGCTGTAAGGCAATTGCATCACTCCAGTTTATATGATCAATTTTCCGGTACAGTGACGGTCCCGCGGCAAAGAAAAGTGCAGGAATTTAGAACAAACCATACTTCCTGCACTCCCGTTTCAGAAAATTATTTTATCCCTGCCAGCAGGGCGGCAATCCTTTCCAGGCCCTGCGCAATCTTTTCCATAGATGTGGCATAGGACAGACGGATAAACCGGTCATCACCAAAGGCCACACCCGGCACCAGGGCCACTTTGGCTTCCTCCAGCAGAAGATCAGCCAGGTCGGAAGCGTTTTGCACCACTCTGCCCCGGTAAGACTTACCGAAATAGCTGCTCACATTGGGAAAGAGGTAAAAGGCTCCCCCGGGCTGACGGCACTGCACACCGGGGATCTGGCGGATTTTCTCCAGCATGAAGTCGCGCCGCCGGTTAAACTCCACCAGCATTTCCTGCAGCGGCTGCTGGGTGCCCGTCAGGGCAGCCACACTGGCGGCCTGGGCAATCGAGGTGGGGTTGGAGGTGGAGTGGCTCTGCAGGTCGGCCATGGCTTTGGCCACAGCCGGCGGCGCCGCAGCATAGCCAATCCGCCAGCCGGTCATGGCATAGGCCTTGGAGACACCGTTGATCACCACGGTCAGCTCCTTGAGCTCGGGGCTCAAAGCGGCAATGCTCACATGCTCCAGCCCGTCGTAGAGCAGTTTTTCATATATTTCATCAGAAATAATGACTATGCCGTGCTTGACCAGCACCTCGCCCAGCGCCGCCAGTTCCAGCCGGGTATACACCGACCCGGTGGGGTTGGAGGGGCTGTTCAGGATGATCAGGCGGGTGCGGGGGGTAATGGCCGCTTCCAGCTCAGCCACCGTAAGTTTAAAATCGTTTTCCTGGCGGGTGGGCACAATCACCGGCTGCGCTCCGGCCAGTTTAATCTGCTCCAGATAGCTCACCCAGTAAGGTGCGGGCAGGATCACTTCATCGCCAGGCTGGCAGAGCACCTGAAAGGCATTGTACAGCGAGTGCTTGGCACCACAGGAAACCACTATCTGGCCCGGCTGGTACTCCAGGCCGTTGTCCTGCTTGAATTTGTTCACAATGGCCTGCTTGAGCTGGTCGGTGCCGGCCACGGCCGTATATTTGGTCATGCCCTTTTGCAGAGCTTCTATAGCCGCATCTTTGATGTGCTGCGGGGTATCGAAGTCGGGTTCGCCCACGCCAAAGTTGATCACATCCAGCCCCTGGGCGATCATTTTCTTGGCTTTGGCATCAATGGACAGGGTGGGAGAAGGGCTGATGCCCAGGGCGCGTTGTGCCAGGTTCATTTTATATGAGTCCTCCTTGCTGAATGATCATGTTTCCCCCAAATCTATTCTTAATGCAGCCGGTGGGCCGTTCCAGGGCCAGGTCCGCACCGGCTGCTAAAAGCTGACCGGCCCGATATGCTTCTTCAGGCGCTCCACCGCCTCTTGCAGGCGAACGGTGGGCAGGGTCAGAGACATGCGCACATACCCCGCCCCGCTGGGACCGTAGCCCGTACCGGGCGTGAGCACCACGGCGGCCTTTTCCAGCACGGCTTCGGCAAAACTTTCCGATGTGTAGCCCCGGGGCACGGGCGCCCAGATGTAGAAAGTAGCCCGCGGCTTCTCCAGCTGCCAGCCCATTTCATTCAGGGCGTCCACCAGCAGGTCGCGCCGCTCCTGATAAACCTTTTGCATCTGGAAAACAAAGTCCTGGGGCGCGGTCAGACCGGCCATGGCGGCATACTGCACGGCCTGAAACTGCCCGGAATCCAGGTTGGACTTGAGCCGGCCCAGCGCTTCCACCACAGCCGGATTGCCGGCGGCCCAGCCGATGCGCCAGCCGGTCATGTTGTAGGCTTTGGAGACCGAGTTGAACTCTATACCCACTTCGCTGGCTCCGGGGAACTGCAAAAAGCTGGGCGGCCGGTAGCCGTCGTAGGAAACCTCGGAATAGGCCGCGTCGTGGCAGACCAGGATGTTGTATTCCCGGGCGAATTCAATCACCCGCCGGTAGAAGGCCTCGTCGGCCACCGCGCCGGTAGGGTTATTAGGATAATTGATGAACATCATTTTGGCCTGCCGGGCAATGTCGGCGGGGATGGCCTCCAGATCGGGCAGGAAGCCGTTTTCCCGGGTTAAAGGCATGTAGTAGGGCCGGGCACCGGCCAAAATGGCCCCGCCCGCGTAGACCGGATAACCCGGATCGGGCACCAGCACAATGTCCCCCGGATCCAGGTAGCACCAGGAGATGTGGGCAATGCCTTCCTTGGAGCCAATCAGGGAAACCACCTGGGTTTGGGGATCCAGTTCCACCCCAAAGCGCTGTTTGTACCAGTCAGCTACTGCCTGCCGGTAGGAGAGCAGGCCCACGGAAGAAGGATACTGGTGATTCTCGGCCACCCGGGCCTGGCGGCAGAGCTCATCAATGATATAGTCGGGTGTGGGCAGGTCGGGGTCGCCGATGCCCAGGCTGATGATATCCACCCCGGCCGCTCTTTTGTCCGCAATCAGCCTTTCAATACGGGCAAACAAATACGGAGGTAGATTTTTGATGCGTTGCGCTTCGGCAAAGGGCAAGTTTGCTCATCCTTTCCTGCTAGATTTCCATTGGCCAGGCGACCGGCCAGGAGTGATATGACTGCGGCCAGTGTCAGCTACCAGCCCGCCCCTACACGCCGGGCAGCAGAGGATCGGTGTAATTGCCCGTAAATACAGCAGTGGCCGGTCCGGTCATATAGACACGCCCGTCATCGGCCCAGTGGATGTCCAGCGCTCCGGCCGGCAGGTTGACCCGGACACGCCGCCCGGTCAGGCCGTTCAAACTGGCCGCAACAGCTGTGGCACAGGCTCCGGTGCCACAGGCCAGGGTGGAGCCGGCGCCCCTTTCCCAAACCCGCATGCGCACCTCATCCCGGCCCAGCACCTGCACAAATTCCACATTGGTTTTGCGGGGAAAAGCCGGATGGTTCTCCACCTGCGGCCCCCATTCGGCCAGAGGCACCTGCGCCACATCGGGCACAAAAATCACACAGTGCGGGTTACCCATGGAAACGCAGGTAACTCTGAACTCCTGACCGGCGGCAGCCAGCGGTTCGTCCACCACCCGGCCGGCCGGTCCCTGCATGGGAATCTGCCCCCGCTCCAGACGGGGCTGGCCCATATCCACCCGCACGCCGCTGACACTGCCGTCGGGCGCAAGGACTATTTCCGGGCGCATGATGCCAGCTCCGGTCTCCACCTCCAACAGCCGCTTTGGCACCAGACCCTGGCTGTAGAGGTACAGGGCCACACAGCGGATGGCATTGCCGCACATTTCCGCCTCACTGCCGTCCGAATTGATGATCTGCATCCGCACATCGGCCGTTTTTGATGGGCGCAGCAGCACCAGGCCGTCCGCCCCGATCCCGAAGTGACGGTCGCAAACCCGCCGGGCCAGACCGCTCAAGTCGGCTTCCCGGCAGGGCGGTTCGGGCTGCCCCAGCCAGTTGACCACGACAAAATCATTGCCCAGACCATGCATTTTGATAAACTGCAAACTCGTGCCACCCCTTGTTCATAAAGAAAGACAGGACAGGCCGGCGCATGGACAACCCCGCCGTCCTGCCTGCTTTTTCCGGCTTGACATCCCTTTACTTTATTCATTAAAAATAGCCCGTTTCCTGCTTAATTATGTCCTTTTAGACCCGCAGATACATAATTTTTTCTCTCAGGCGTTTTTGCAGCATTTTGTATACTGTACCCAACAGAAGCGACAGTGCGGTCACCAGCAAGATCAACCCCCACTGGGCGGCAGGAAGGGGCACCACATGGAAAAGCCGCTGCAGCAGAGGAACATAGTTCACCAGCAACTGCAGTGCCGTGGAAACCCCTACCGCCAGCAGCAGGTAGGGATTGCTGGTCAGGCCCACTTCCCAGATACTGTGATGCTCCGAACGGCAGCTGAAAACATAGAACAGCTGGAAGAAAACCAGTGTATTGAAAGCCATGGTGCGGGCCAGATCCAGCTGGTGGGTTTGATACCAGGCCAGGACAAAGATCAGCAGTGTGCCCGCGGCAATCAGCATGCCGCTGCCCAGAATCCGCCAGCCCAGCCCCCCGGCAAAGATGCTCTCCCGCGGCCGGCGGGGCGGCCGGTACATGATGTCCCGGTCGTAGGGATCCATACCCAGGGCCATGGCCGGCAGGCCGTCGGTAACCAGGTTCATCCAGAGGATCTGCATGGGCAGCAGGGGCAGCGGCAGGCCGGCCAGCACCGCCACAAACATCACCAGCACTTCACCCACATTGCAGGACAGCAAATAGCGGATGAATTTGCGGATGTTGTCATAAATCCCCCGCCCTTCTTCCACCGCGGCCACAATGGTGGAGAAATCGTCGTCGGCCAGCACCATACCGGCCGCCTCCCTGGTCACATCGGTGCCCGACTGGCCCATGGCAATGCCGATATCGGCCTTTTTCACCGCCGGCGCATCGTTGACACCGTCCCCGGTCATGGCCACCACGTGGCCGTTTTCCTGCAAAGCCCGCACAATGCGCAGTTTGTGCTGCGGTGACACCCGGGCGTACAGGCTGACTTTATCGGCCCGGGCACTCAGCTCCTGATCGGATAGTCGGTCCAGTTCCTGTCCGGTGAGAATCTGATCTCCCCGTCCCAGCAGCCCAATTTCCTGGGCTACCGCCTGGGCCGTCAAACTGTGATCCCCGGTAATCATCACGGTCTTGATACCAGCCCTACGGCACAGCGCTACCGCCCCGCTCACCTGGGGCCGCGGTGGATCGTACATGCCGGCCAGACCCAGAAAGACCATCTCGCGCTCCACAGTATCCGGCGAATACTCCCCTTCCCCGGACGGCAGCGGGCGCCAGGCAAAAGCCAGTACGCGCAGGGCCGCGGCGGCCATCTCACTGTGCTGTTGGATAATTTCTTTCCTGATTTCATCGGTGAGCGGGACTATCTGCTCACCCCGGCAGACCTGGGTGCACAGCTCCAGCAGTACATCGGGCGCCCCTTTGGTGTAGGCCACCGGGCCGGTCTTTTCCCGCACCAGCACGGTCATCCTCTTTCTTTCCGACTCAAAGGGCAGCTCGGCCAGGACATCTTCCGGCTGGAGCAGCTTTTCCCGCCAGTAGCCACAGCGGGCCGCCATCACCAGCAGCGCCCCCTCGGTGGGATCGCCCTGCACCTGCCAGCCATCGGCCATTCCGGCCGCCCGGCTGCGGAAAAAGCCGCCTATGGACAGTCCGCCCTTTTTCAGCAGCGCATTGTTGCAAATTGCCGCCGCCTGCATTAACAGCTGCCAGTCCCGGCCTTCCCGTCCCTGCAGCAGTTTTACCCGGCCGCGCGGCTCATATCCCTGGCCGGTGATTTCGGCCCGGGTGCCGCCCGCCGTCACCACCTGCCGCACCTGCATCTTGTTCTGGGTGATGGTACCGGTTTTATCCGCGCAGATCACCGTGGCACAGCCCAGCGTTTCCACGGCCGGCAAACGGCGCACGATGGCCTGGCGGCGGGCCATGCGCTGCACTCCCACCGCCAGCACTACAGTAACAATGGCCGGTAGCCCTTCAGGAATAGCCGCCACCGCCAGGCTCACCCCGGCCAGGAACATATTGTAAAGCGGCGCCCCCCGGTAAACCCCCAGCACTACCACAGCAGCACAGATCAGCAAGCAAAAGGCCACCAGGTAGCCACCCAGCTGCGCCAGCCGGCGCTGCAGGGGCGTGGACTCCTGCTGCGTCCCGGCCAGCAGGCGGGCTATCTGCCCCATTGCGGTAGCCAGCCCGGTAGCCACCACCACCCCCCGGCCGCGCCCCCGGGTGACCATGGTGCCCATGAAGGCCATATTGCGGTGCTCACCGGCTCCGCTGCCAGCGACCGCCGGGTCCTTGCGCACAGGCATTGACTCGCCGGACAGAATGGACTCCTCCACTTCCAGCTGCGCCGCCTGCAGCAGCCGCAAATCGGCCGGCACCCTGTCCCCGGCCTCCAGCAGGACAATATCGCCCGGCACCAGGCGGGCGGCCAGAATTTTTTTCTCCATACCGCCGCGCAGTACCCGGGCTTCGGGGGCGGTCAATTTCTGCAGAGCGGCTAGAGACTTTTCCGCCCGGTATTCCTGCAGCACCCCCAGCGCGGCGTTTAGCACCACAATCAGCAAAATGGTCACTGCATCGGCATATTCGCCCAGCAGACCGGATATGGCGGTAGCGGCCAGCAGCACCAGCACCATGAAATCCCTGAACTGGTGGAAAAACATCTGCCAGAGGGGGACACCCTGCTGGCGGGGCAGATCATTGGGACCCACCTCCCGGTAGCGGGCCTCGGCCTCTTTTTCCCCCAGGCCCTGGGCCGGGTCCACTGCCAGCAGGCGAGCCACTTCCCCACCGGTAAGCGTATGCCATTGACCGGGCATAGACCAACACTCCTTTATTTACCATCATTTGCCTGTCAAAATAATGTTTATGCCTGTCCCTCCAAAAAATAACCTCCGGTTGTCCACCGGAGGCTGTCAGGGTCCAAAACATAAGCGCAGGCATATGCTGCCGTCAGTTCCAACGGCAAACACCAGGCCGGGATAAGTTTCAAGATTTAATATAGCGCACATTGATATGCGACCAGGGCAGCCGGATCAAATCGCCGGGAACATAGACCTTCTCCCCGGCATCCACGGCAATAATACGAAAGGTCACCCCGGCCGCTTCCACCTTTTCCACCCGGGCGTACTTGGCATAGGTGTCACCCGGCCACAGGCGCACCCGCTGCCCGGGCACCAGATGCACGCCTCCCCTGCCATAGCGCACAGCCGACTCACTCCCGCACCGTCTGATTTTTCACCGACCAGTTATCTAAGATGAACCGCCACTGATCACACATACCCGCTGGGCCATTTTCTTGGCCCGGGTGGAAGCCAGACTGGCCGCATTGATGATTTCACCCAGCAACTCATCAGCAGAACCCCGGCCGCCCCGGCCGGCCCAGTGGCTCACCCCGGCGCTGCAACTTAGCTGCACACCATAATCCCAGCTCTTCTCCCGGCATTGCTGAATAATCCGACGGGCCAGAAAAGCCGCCGCATCCAGGGTGCGGGATGTCAGAATAACAAACTCATCGCCGGCATAGCGGGCCAGTTTGTCTGTATGCGGGTCAATGGTTTTTTGCAAAAAAGCAACAAAGCTTTGCAGCAACCGGTCGGCCTGCACATGCCCGATACTTTTATCAATTTGACCAAAGTTGTCCAGGTCGAGGAAAATAACCGAAAACGGCTGCCGCTTTTTCAGACAATTGCCGGCAGCGAAATAAACATAGGGTAGCCTGGGAATACCGGTCAGCCAGTCAATTAATGTAGCCTGCAATACCCGCAGCTCATCCCGGGTAACCATGCCCACCAACCGGTCACCCTGAACCACGGGCAATTTTTCCACACTCTTTTCGGTAAATAGCTGCAGGGCTTTCTCCAGAGTATCATCCGGAGTTACGCACAGCGGGTCTGCCGTCATGGCGTCGGCCACCAAACGGTTGGGGTGGGCGTTGCGCACATCGCGGGCGGTAATGATGCCCACTAGGCGTCCATCTTCCAGCACCGGCAGACAGCTGATGTTGTGCTCATCCATCAGCCGCACAGCAGACGCCACGCTTACCCCGGAATCCACAGTAATAACCTGTGTGTTCATCAAATCGGCTACCATCATGACAGATCCACCATCTTGCTGACCAGAATCTCAATATTGACCTGTACTCTTAACACGCTGTCCACCGTCCCCACCCGGGACCCCTCGTCCAAAAGCAGAGCCAGCAGTTTATCCTGGGGCATCAAGTTCAGCAATATTTTACGGATAACCACCGCTTCAAAGACTTCGTGATCAATGCGCAGAATCTGGTACTGCTCTGGTGAAAGGGCATCCACCATCCGCCGGGCCGCTTCCGGGCCAATGGGCGCCCGCCGGCCCACCAGCAGGGCATCCTGCATGGGCGGGATCTCAAACTCGGACAGGCGCAGGCGCACCTCGGCGGTACGGTTGGCCGGTTGTTCAAAAATTTTACTAGTTCCGCCAACAGACACTCTCTCGACATCCTTTTTATTATTTAGATATTATTTTCCATATTACTAATTTATCATTTTATCTAAAACTCTGGCAATATCCAGACTGTAAACACCCATAATTTTAACAATATTACCATTGGTTATTTTAAAATACTGTCATGATAATTAGTAACATTAAACTGTTCGAAAGATAAGCTCAAACAGGTTGACACTCGCCGGAAGGAAATATTATACTGACCTCGCACTGGCTGTAAACCGCCCGTCCGGCTGGCGGCAAGGTAACAGCCACCATACGGAAAAGAGGAATGACCATGCCTTACGACTCTCTGGTGATGGCCGCCATCTGCCACGAACTCAATCAAGCCATTGTAGGATACCGCATTGAGCGGGTATTCCAACCCGACAGCAGCGAGGTGCACCTGCTGCTGCATTCGCCCCGCGGGGATAGCCGTCTGCTGCTTTCCGCGCACGCCCGGCTGGCCCGGGTGCACCTGACCCGGCACAGCAAAACCAATCCGGTAAATCCTCCCGCCTTTTGTATGCTGCTGCGCAAGCATCTGGAAGGCGGGCGCATCACTGGCATCCAGCAGCAGGGGCTGGACAGAATCATGCACATCACCATCGAGGCGCTGGACGAGCTGGGCCGCCTGGCGGAAAAAAGGCTGGTCTGTGAAATCATGGGCAAGCACAGCAACCTGATCCTGCTGGACGACCGGCAGCAGATCATCGACGGGATCCGCCGTTACTCCCACAGCGTCAGCCGGCACCGCGAAGTGCTGCCCGGCCGGCCCTACATCGCCCCGCCCGCTCAGCCCAAAGCCAACCCCGGGCAGGTGAGCGAAGAGCGGTTCGCCGCCCTGCTGCTGGAACAGGAGTGGCAGTTGCCCGTGCCCACCGCCCTGCAGCAGATCCTGAACGGGGTCAGTCCGGTGCTGGCCCGGGAGATCTGTTTTCGGGCCGGACTGGAACCCGGGGCTAAGGTGGAGCAGTGCGGCCAGTATGAAATAACCTCGCTCTGGCGCACCGCGCGGGAAATTTTCACTTCTGCCGCTGCCGGCCGGTTTGCTCCCTGCCTGGCCTGGCAAAAAAACATACCCAATGATTTCGCCGCTTTGCCCCTCACCCATCTTGACGGCTGTCACCTTGTGCAGGGTGCCAGTATGATGGAAATAGTGGACTTATATTACCACTGGCAGAAAAAACAGGAACAAACGGCCAGCTTAAAACAGGCACTGCTGGCGGTCACCCGGCGGGAAATTTCCCGGCTGGAGAAAATCATTGCCCTGCAGGCCGAAAGCCTGCAGGGCGCCGCAGATGCGGAAAAATGGCGCATTTACGGGGAACTGGTTACTGCCAACCTCTACCGGCTGCAGAAAGGGGATGCGGTGCTGGAGGCGGAAAATTACTATGAACCCGACAGCCCGCCGGTGAGCATCCCCCTGGATCCGCAGTTGACGCCGTCCCAGAATGCCCAGGCCTATTTTAAAAAATACAACAAGGCCCGGGCCACCCGGCAGGCGGCCACCGCCCGGCTGGAGCAGTCCCGCCAGGAACTGGCCTACCTGCAAGAGGTAGAAACCTCGGTACAGCTGGCCGAGGAGCCGGAAACCCTGCAGCAAATCCGCCGGGAACTGGTGGATGAAGGCTACCTGGCACCGGAGCGCGCGGAAACCGGAGCCCGGAAAAGTGACAAAACGCCACCCCGGGAGCCCCAGCCGTTAAAGCTGCTCCTGCCCGGAGATTACCAGGTGCTGGTGGGCAAAAACAACCGGCAGAACGACCATATCACCATGCGCCTGGCCCGGCCGGAGGACATCTGGCTGCACACCAAGGACATTCCCGGCGCCCATGTGCTCATCCGCACTGCCGGCCGGCCCGTACCCGAAGATGTCCTGCTGCAGGCCGCCTGTCTGGCCGCCTACTTCAGCCGGGCCCGGGAGGCCACCTCGGTCCCCGTGGACTATACGCTGCGCAAGCATGTGCGCAAGCCCAAAGGCGCCAAACCGGGTTATGTCATCTACGAGGAGCAAAAAACTCTTTATGTCCGCCCGGATCCCGAACTGGTGGAAAAACTGCTGAACAGCTCCGGCACACCGGATTAACTGCCCGGCTGCTGCCGGCTGCCCGGCTTGACCACGGGCAGCTCTTGGCGGCAGAGCGGACAATCGTCCGGCGCATAGCTCTGCACCTTAAGCTGCACCAGCGACCACAGCGGCACACCGAAGTCCACCCGGCCGCCGCTGCGATCCACCAGCGCGGCCACGCCGGCCACCACACCGCCGGCCTCACGCACCACCTGCATCACTTCCCGCACCGAACCGCCGGTGGTCACCACATCCTCCACCACCACCACCTGTTCCCCCGGGCTGATGCTGAAGCCGCGCCGCAATGTCATGCGGCCGTTTTCCCGCTCGGCAAAAATGCTGCGCACTCCCAGCGCCCGGGCCACTTCGTACCCGGCAATCACCCCGCCCAGTGCCGGTGACGCCACCGTCTGAATGGCCGGCAGTTCTATGCGCTCGGCCAGCGCCCGGGCCAGACGGGAGGCATATTCCGGATATTGCAGCACCAGGGCGCACTGGAAATAGCGGTCGCTGTGCCGGCCCGAGCTGAGCAGAAAATGGCCCTCCAGCAGGGCACCGGTCTGGTGGAATATTTGCATAATCTCCTCGGTACGCACGATCATCATCCTTTCGCAAAACAAGCGGCTGCTGCCAGCCGCTTATCTTTCGATTTTGTTATAGAAGATCACCGGATATTTTTCTATTTTTTGCACATCTTTGCCGGCCATACTGGCCGCCTCTTTATGGCCCAAATACACGCCCTCGTACAGGAGCTTCTTCTTTTCGGTTTTAGTCTCTTTGACAATCACGGAAATGAAATTGCGCTTGTCCATCTGCTTGCTGATATAGTCGGCAAGCACCTTTTTGGCCTGCTCCTCGCTGAAACCCTTGACGTTTACCGTGGCCCAGACCGCTTTAACCTCCTGATCCCCCACTTTTTGCTCATGGAAGACCTCACCGCTGACCTGATAGTTGGGAATGTCCTTGCTGCTCACACCCAGCTGTTTATACGGGTTGTACTTGCCACAGCCGGTCAACAGGGCCATCAGCAGCAGCAATATTCCCACACTTTGCCAGATGCGCCGTCTTTGAATCACTCATCCTCGCCTCCTGGTGCAATTTGTAAGCAAAGTTTGCCGCTATGTTGTATGATACACATATTATCATAACCAGGCAAGCGGGGAATATTTTTGTACTTTTTTTTTCCGCACAGGTAGACATACTATATTTGCAGCCGTGGCTGATTAATCAAAGGAGGGCTGGCCGATGAGCAGGCGCCGCAACCGGGTGATGTCCGACAGGCTCAAGTTTGAGCTGGCCAAAGAACTGGGGGTTGCCGATATTGTAGCCCGGGAAGGTGACTTTGGTTCGGTGAGCTCGCGTGACTGCGGTAACCTGGTAAAGCTGGCCATTCAGCGGGCCGAGCAATCTCTGCTGCAGGTTTAACAGCCGCGGCAGCGGCCGGAAGGAAAACTTCCGGCCTTTTTGATTGGGATCGACAGGCATTGGACTGGCGCACCGGGCAGCAGCACTATACCTTCCGCGACACCGCCCGGTGCATCTCCTCCAGGATCTGCCTGACGGCCGCCACCGGATCGGGTGCCTGCAGGACGGGCCGCCCCACCACCAGATAGTCGGCCCCGGCGGCAACGGCCTCCCCGGGCGTCAGGGTGCGCTTCTGGTCGCCCGGCGCACTGCCGGCCGGCCTGATCCCGGGTGTGACCACCAGAAAATCCCGGCCGCAGTGGGCCTTGATCAGCTCAATCTCCCGCGGTGAAGCCACCACGCCCTGCAGGCCGGCCTGCCTGGCCAGCCCGGCCCAGTCCCGCACTTTTTCGCCAATGCTGCGGGCAAAGCCCACTTCCTCCCGCCAGGCCCGCTCATCCAGGCTGGTCAAAGCGGTGACCGCGATCAGCAGCGGCCTCCGGGAAGCCTGCTGCGCCGCTGCCGCGGCGGCCTGGAGCATGGCCAGCCCGCCCGCGGCGTGCACATTGAGCATATCCACGCCCAGACCGGCCAGCACGCTCACCGCCCGGCCCACGGTGCGCGGGATGTCGTGCAGCTTGAGATCCAGGAAAATCCTGCCCCCCAGGTTTTTGATTTCCTCAATGATGGCCGGACCCTGGCTGTAGTACAGCTCCATGCCCACTTTGAACAGGCCCGTGTACGGGACCAGCATGGTCACATAATGCCGCACACTCGGCCGGTCGGGCACATCCAGGGCGATAATCAACTTTTCTTTAGCCTGAATCAATTTGTCAGCATCTCCCATCTTACCCGCTGTGGGCCACCCCCACCAGCTCCTTGATCTCTTTGACCCCCTGGGCCAGCATAAACTCGCGGATGCCCTCCAGCACTTCCTCGCTCACCCGGGGATTTACAAAATTGGCTGTCCCGATGGCCACGGCACTGGCCCCGGCCATGATAAACTCCAGGGCATCCCGGGCACAGCTGATGCCCCCCATGCCCAGGATGGGCAGGCGCACCTCCCGGTACACCTGCCAGACACAGCGCAGGGCCACCGGTTTGATGGCCGGCCCGGAGAGACCGCCCAGCACATTGCCCAGCACCGGGCGCCGGGTGTGAATGTCTATGGCCAGGCCCGGCAAAGTGTTGATCAGGGACAGGGCGTCCGCACCGGCCTCAGCCACCCGCCGGGCCAGTTCGGTGATGCTGGTGACATTGGGTGAGAGTTTGACAATCACGGGCCGCCGGGTGTGCTCTTTCACCGCCCGGGTGACCCGGGCGGCCATTTCCGGATCGCTGCCGAACTGCAGGCCGCCTCTGTGGACATTGGGACAGGAAATGTTCACTTCCAGCCCGGCCACCCCCTCCACCTGTTCCAGACGGGCGGCCAGAGCGGCGTATTCCTCCAGCGTATTGCCGGCAATGTTGACAATCACGGGCACACCCAGCGCCTGCAGATCAGGCAGGTACTGCTGCACAAAGGCCTCCACTCCCGGGTTCATCAGGCCGATGGCGTTGAGCAGACCGGCCGGTGTCTCCACCAGGCGGGGCGGCGGATTGCCGGGCCGGGGCTCCAGGGTGGTTCCCTTGACAATGATCGCCCCCAGCCGCTCCAAATGAACCAAACCGGCATACTCCCGGCCGTAACCGAAGGTGCCCGAAGCCACGGTGACCGGATTGGCCATGGCGATGCCGCCCAGGTTTACAGTTAAATCAAGGTTCATTTTTCTCCCTCCGCCCACCGGTCAGACTCTTGGCCGGACACCGGGAAGACCTCCCGGGCGTCAAAAACCGGGCCGTCCGTGCAGACCAGGCTGTAGGAGGGCGACTCCTGCCCGCCCGCCCCGCTAGCGCCAACCTGTCCGTCCCCCCGGTAGGTGCGGCAGGCACAACCCAGGCAGGCCCCCACACCGCAGGCCATTTTTTCTTCCAGGGAAACCTGACAGGGCAGATTATGCCGCGCCGCCAGTGCGGCCACCGCCTCCAGCATGGGGCGCGGCCCGCAGCTGTAGATCACGCCGGCCGGGTGAGCGGCCAGATTGTCCGCCAGCGGCGCGGTAACCGGCCCGGCCCGGCCCCGGCTGCCGTCATCGGTGCAGATGATCAACCTGCCGGCCAGCGCCGCCAGGCGGTCCTGCAGCAGCAGCTGGCGGCCGGTGGCCGCTCCGTAATAGAAAATGACCTGGCCGGCCGGCAACTGGCTCTGCAAAGCTGTGGCCAGAAAGTGCAGCGGAGCCACGCCCATACCGCCGGCCACCAGCAGCACCGGTTCCCCGCCCCGCGCTTGCTCCAGATCAAAGCCGTGCCCCAGCGGTCCCAGCAGATCCACCCGGGTGCCGGGTGACAGCGCGGCCAGCCAGGCTGTTCCCCTGCCCACCACCCGGTACAGCAGAGAAACCGTGCCCTGCCGGTCATTGGCGGCAAAAATGCTCAAAGGACGGCGCAGCAGAGGGTCCTGGCTGCCCGGGGCCCGGCAGACCAGGTGCACAAACTGCCCCGGCCGGGCGACCGCGGCCACGGGCGGCGCCAGCAAAGTGAGCTCATAACAGTCCGCACCCGCGGGCCTTTGTTCCAGCACTGTGCAGGAAAGTTGATACTTCATGCCTTTACCGCTCCTGCTCCGCTCCCGGCATAGTCCTGCAGGGCCAGCACTTCTATGGGGTCGCCCTCCTGAATGGAACTGAGCACCTCGCAAATAGCCCAGGCCGTATCCAGCGAGGTCAGGCAGGGCACCCCGTACTCCACTGCCGCCCGCCGGATCTGGAAGCCATCCCGTTCGGGAGCCCGCCCCCGGGTCAGAGTATTCAGCACCAGCCGGATCTCTCCCGAGCGGATCAGGTCGATAATATTGGGCGTACCTTCGCGGATTTTATGCACATGTTCCACCGGCAGACCGCTGGCGCTCAAAAACTGCGCCGTACCCGTAGTGGCGTACAGGCGAAAGCCCATGCCGGACAGGCAGCGCACCAGGGGCAGCGCCTCCTGTTTGTCCTTGTCGGCCAGCGTCACCAGTATAGCCCCCTGGCGGGGGAAGGTATGGCCCGAGGCCACCAGCGCCTTGTACAGGGCCCGGGCGTAATTGCTGTCCGCGCCCATCACTTCACCGGTAGATTTCATTTCCGGGCCCAGCGTCACGTCCACCTGGGTCAGCTTGGCAAAGCTGAACACGGGTGCCTTGATGCCGTATACCCCCGGCGCGGGATGCAGGCCGCTGCGGTAGCCCAGATCGGCCAGCTTCTGACCCATAATCACCCGGGTGGCCAGATTGACAATGGGAATACCGGTGATCTTGCTCATATAGGGCACGGTGCGGCTGGCCCGCGGGTTGACTTCCAGCACATAGACGCTGCCCTGGTGCAGCACATACTGGATGTTGATCATGCCGCGCACATGGAGAGCTCTGGCCAGCCGGGTAGTGTAGTCCACGATTTGCTGCTGCACCTTGAAGGGCACGCCAGCCGGATAAACCGCAATGCTGTCCCCCGAGTGCACCCCGGCCCGCTCGATGTGGCGCATGATCCCGGGAATGAGCACGCTCTCCCCGTCGGCAATAGCGTCCACTTCCAGCTCTTCGCCCAGCAGGTATTTATCCACCAGCACGGGGTGCTGCGGGTTGACCTGCACGGCGTGCTGCATGTAACCGAGCAGTTCCTCCTGGTTGTAGACAATCTCCATGGCCCGTCCCCCCAGCACATAGGAAGGGCGCACCAGGACGGGATAACCGATTTCCCGGGCCACCTGTACCGCCTCATCCACCGAGAAAACCGTACGGCCGGGTGGACGGGGGATGTCCAGTTCGGCCAGCAGGGCGTCAAAGCGCTGCCGGTCCTCGGCGGTGTCAATGCTCTCCACCGAAGAGCCCAGAATGCGCACCCCGGCCTGCTGCAGGCGCCCGGCCAGATTGATGGGCGTCTGGCCGCCGAACTGCACAATCACGCCCAGCGGTTGCTCCTTTTCCAGCACGTGCAGCACGTCTTCGGCCAGCAGGGGTTCGAAATACAGCCGGTCGGAAGTGTCAAAATCCGTACTGACCGTCTCGGGGTTGTTGTTGATGATGATGGCCTCATAACCCATTTCGCGCAGGGCCCAGACCGAGTGTACGCAGCAGTAGTCGAACTCGATGCCCTGACCGATGCGGATGGGACCGCTGCCCAGCACCACCACTTTCTGGCCGGTTCCCGGTATGGCCTCGTCCTCCCCGTCGTAGCAGGAGTAAAAATAGGGCGTTTCGGCCTCAAACTCGGCCGCGCAGGTGTCCACCATCTTGTACACCGGCCGGATGGCGTAGCGGCTGCGCAGCTCCCGCACCTGCTCCTCCCGGCAGCCCAGCAGCTCGGCCAGGTAGGCATCGGCAAAACCCCACTGTTTGGCCCGGTACAGCAGCTCCTGGTCCAGCCCGGCCAGTCCCGCCTGCTCGATTTGCTTTTCCAGCTCCACCAGGTGGGCCAGTTTGCGCAGGAAAAAGGCATCTATGCCCGTCAGGCGCTGAATGCGCTCCAGGAGCATGCCCCGCCGCAGCGCCTCGGCCACCACCAGCAGCCGCCGGTCGTCGGCCTGCCGCAGGGCCACCTCCAGCTGCTCCTGGTTCAGGCGCTGCAATTCGGCGCTTTTCAGGCCGGCCCGGCCGATTTCCAGGGAGCGCACCGCTTTCATCAGGGCACCCTCCAGGCTGCGGTCTATGGCCATCACTTCACCGGTGGCCTTCATCTGGGTGCCCAGCAGCCGGTCGGCCTGGCTGAACTTGTCAAAGGGCCAGCGGGGATATTTCACCACCACATAGTCCAGGGCGGGCTCGAAGCAGGCGTAAGTCTGGCCCGTCACCGCATTTTTGATCTCGTCCAGATTCAGGCCCACGGCAATTTTGGCCGAAACCTTGGCAATGGGGTAACCGGTGGCTTTGGAGGCCAGCGCCGAGGAACGGGAAACCCGCGGATTGACCTCAATCACATAATAGTTGAAGCTGTGGGGATCCAGGGCAAACTGCACATTGCAGCCGCCGGCCACCTGCAGGGCGCGGATGATGTCTATGGAGGCGCTGCGCAGCATCTGATATTCCTGATCGGTGAGGGTCTGAATGGGGGCCACCACAATGCTGTCGCCCGTGTGGATGCCCATGGGGTCAATGTTTTCCATGCCGCAGATAGTGATGCAGTTGTCGGCGTTGTCCCGCATCACCTCAAACTCAATTTCCTTCCAGCCCACCACGCTGCATTCAATCAGGCACTGGCCGATGGGGCTGGCTTTCAGCCCCCGGCTGGTTACGGCCACCAGCTCTTCCTGGTTGTAGACCATGCCCCCGCCGGTGCCGCCCAGTGTATAGGCCGGACGCACCACCAGCGGGTAACCCACACTGCGGGCGAAATCCAGCGCCTGCTCCACGCTTTCCACCACCAAACTGGGCGGTACCGGCTGGCCAATGCTCTGCATGGTGGACTTGAAACCTTCCCGGTCTTCGGCCCGCCGGATGGCTTCCAGGGGGGTGCCCAGCAGTTCCACACCGTACTGCTCCAGCACCCCGCTCTCGGCCAGATATTTGGCCATGTTCAGCCCCACCTGGCCGCCCAGACCGGGCACCAGGCCGTCGGGCCGTTCTTTGGCGATCACCCGGGTGACAAATTCGGGCGTGATGGGCTCGATATACACCCGGTCGGCCATATTCCCGTCGGTCATGATGGTGGCCGGATTGCTGTTGATCAGCACCACTTCCAGCCCCTCTTCCTTCAGGGCCCGGCAGGCCTGGGTACCGGCATAGTCGAACTCGGCGGCCTGACCAATCACAATGGGCCCCGAACCTATGACCATCACTTTGCGCAGATCCCGGCGCAGCGGCATGCTTTAACCCTCCCCGTTCATCATCTGCAGAAACTGGTCGAAAATATAGGTGGAGTCGTGGGGCCCGGGTGCCGCCTCGGGGTGATACTGCACCGAGAATACCGGCAAACTGGTATGGCGCATCCCCTCCACCGTGTGGTCATTCAGGTTGACATGGGTGACCACCAGACCGCAGCCGGCCATACTGCTCTCATCCACGGAAAAGCCGTGGTTGTGCGAGGTGATGTACACCCGGCCGGTGGTCAAATCCTTCACCGGGTGGTTGGCGCCGCGGTGGCCGAACTTCATCTTGTAGGTCCGGGCTCCCAGGGCCAGAGCCAGCACCTGGTGCCCCAGGCAGATGCCGAAAAGGGGTTTTTGGCCCAGCAGCTGGCGCACCGTTGCAATAGTCTGGGGCACATCCACCGGATCGCCCGGGCCGTTGGAGAGCAGAATCCCGTCCGGCTGATAGGCTAAAATCTCCTCCGCCGAACTGTGGGGCGGCACCACCACAATCTCGCAGCCCCGCTCCTGCAGGGAGCGGATAATGTTGCGCTTGGAACCCAGGTCAATCAGCACCACCCGCTTGCCCGGGCCGGGCAGGGTATAGGCCTCGGCAGTGGCCACCTCGGGCACCAGCTGCTGACCGGTCAGCTGCGGGCAGCTTCTGGCCTGCTCCACCAGAGCGGCCACCTCGCCCCCCTCGGTGCTGAGTACGCCGCGCATGGTGCCGTGGTTGCGCAGGTGCCGGGTCAGCGCCCGCGTGTCAATACCGGAAATGCCCGGTACGCCTTCCCGGGCCAGAAAATCGCTGATCCGGTAGCTGGCCCGCCAGTTGCTGGGCAGGTCGCAGTCCTCCCGCACCACAAAGCCGCGCACAAAGGATCTGTGCGCTTCAAAATCCTCCCGGTTGATGCCGTAGTTGCCAATCAGCGGGTAGGTCATCACCACGATCTGACCGCAGTAGGAGGGATCGGTGAGTATTTCCTGGTAACCGGTCATGCCCGTATTGAAGACCACTTCCCCCCAGCGGGTGGTGCGGGCCCCGAAAGGCTTGCCCGTAAAAACAGTGCCGTCCTCCAGTGCCAGTATGGCCTGCATAGTTTCATTCCCCCTTATTCCTTGCCCTGACTTGATTCTGTCCATTTACCACATATATTGAGAGCGCTGCCGGAGCGCTTTGCCCTCCATCACAGCGCTGCTTCCGTCGCGCTGTACACTACCCGTCCCTCCACTATGGTCATGGTCACCCGGCCCTGCAGCCGGCGGCCGGCAAAAGGCGTGTTGCGGCTCTTGCTGGCCAGGCGGTCCGGGTCCACCACCCAGACGGCCGCCGGATCGAACACCGTGATGTCGGCCGGACAGCCGGGCTGCCAGTTGCAGACCGGCAGATGCAGGATGTCTGCCGGCGCCGCCGCCATTCTGGCCGCGGCCCGGAGCACATCCAGGTGCCCGGGCAGCACCAGCTCGGTCCAGACCAGGGCCAGCGCGGTTTCCAGGCCGATAATGCCGAAGGGAGCCAGATCATACTCCACTTCCTTCTCCTGCCGGGCATGGGGAGCATGATCGGTGGCAATGGCATCAATGGTACCTTCGGCCAGACCCTGCCGCACCGCCGCCACATCTTCCGCGCTGCGCAGGGGCGGGTTGACTTTGGTCGAAGTATCATACCCCTCCACGGCCGAATGGGTGAGTGTGAAATGATGCGGGGTGGCATCGGCTGTCACGGGCAGGCCCCGCTTTTTGGCTTCCCGGATCAGGCGCACCGACCCCGCCGTGCTGACATGGGTAAGGTGCAGCGGACTGCCGGTCAACTCGCAGAGAATGATATCCCGGGCCACCATCACTTCTTCGGCCGCCGCCGGTATGCCCTTGAGGCCCAGCCGGGTGGACACATATCCCTCATGCATGACCCCACCGGCGGCCAGTTCTTTATCTTCGCAGTGGGAGATGATGGGCCGGCCCAGCATACCGGCGTACTGCAGGGCCCGGCGCATTACCGCCGCACTGCGCACCGGCTGCCCGTCATCCGAGAAAGCCACTGCTCCCCCGGCGGCCAGTTCGGCCATTTCCACCAGTTCTTCCCCCTGGCTGCCTTTGGTGATGGCCGCCACCGGATAAACCCGGGCCAGGCCGGCCTCCCGGGCCCGCGCCTTGATCAACTCCAGCACCGCCAGATTGTCGGCCACCGGGTTGGTGTTGGGCATGCAGGCCACGGCCGTGAAACCGCCGCGCACCGCCGCCGCCGTGCCCGAAGCAATATCCTCTTTGTACTCATAACCGGGTTCGCGCAGGTGCACGTGCAGATCAATCAGGCCGGGCAGAAGGAGCTGGCCGGTCACATCCAGCACCCGCGCCCCCCGGGCCGGCAGCCTGGCCTCCACCGCGGCCACCCGGCCGTCCTCCAGCAGCACATCGGCCCGGTGCACCCGGTTCTGCCAGGGATCCACCACTTCACCGCCCCGCAGGATCACTTTCATTACCGCCACCTCCCCCGATCAGCAGATACAGCACGGCCATGCGCACGGCCACTCCGTTGGTCACCTGCTCGTTGATCACCGATTGGGCGCCGTCCGCTACATCGGCGGCAATTTCCACGCCCCGGTTGATGGGGCCGGGGTGCATCACCAGCGCATCCGGTGCGGCCAGGCCCAGTCTTTGCCGGCTCAGGCCGTACAGGCGGGCATACTCGCGCAGGGAGGGAAACAGGCCCTGCTGCTGCCGCTCCAGCTGCAGGCGCAGCATCATCACCACGTCGGCCCCGGCAATGGCCCGGTCAAAGTCGTGATATTTTTCCACGGGCAGCTGCTCCAGGCCGGACGGCAGGAGCGTCTCCGGCCCGCACAGCCGCACCCGGGCACCCAGTTTGCTCAAACCCCAGATGTTGGAGCGGGCCACCCGGCTGTGGGCAATATCGCCCGTAATCACCACGGTCAGGTCGGCCAGCCGCCCTTTCTTTTCCCGGATGGTAAACAGGTCCAGCAAAGCCTGGGTGGGGTGTTCATGGGCTCCGTCACCGGCATTGATTACAGCACAGTCCACCTTTCGGGCCAGCAGGTGGGGCGCTCCGGCCATGGGGTGGCGCAGCACCACCGCGTCGGCCCCCAGGGCCCGCAAAGTGGCGGCCGTGTCGATCAGACTCTCCCCTTTGGTCACACTGCTGGCCGCGGTGGCAATATTCACACTGTCGGCACTGAGGTGCTTGGCGGCCAGCTCAAAAGATGTGCGGGTGCGGGTGCTGGCCTCGTAAAAAAGGTTGATCACGGTCTTGCCCCGCAGCGCCGGCACCTTTTTAATGGGACGCCCCAGAATCTCCTTCATGGAGGAGGCAGTGTCCAGCACCAGGTTGATTTCTTCCCGGGTCAGCTGTTCCAGACCCAGCAGGTGCCTGCTTTTCAAAGGCATGGTTTTCACCTCTCCAGCATGAACTAAAAGGCATAAAAATAAGCCCCGCCACCGGCGGTATCGCACCGCCGGCAGCCGCAGGCCGGCAAAAGGAATAACGATCATCCGCCCCCCTTGCCGGCCTCTCCGGACCGTCTTTAAAGGATGGGTCATCCCGGTATTTCCATAATCTGCACCATGTCCTGTCCGTCAATTTCGGTCAGGTTTACGGCGACCACTTCCCGGGAGGAAGTGGGCACGTTTTTGCCTACATAATCGGGCCGGATGGGCAGTTCCCGGTGTCCCCGGTCTACCAGCACCGCCAGCTGAATCAGGCGGGGCCGTCCCAGATCCACCAGCGCATCCAGCGCCGCCCGCACCGTCCGGCCGGTAAAGATCACGTCATCCACCAGCACCACTTTTTTGCCGTCAATGGGAAACGGTACCTCGGTGCTGTGCACCACCGGCTGGGTGGCCAGAGTGCTCAGGTCGTCCCGGTACAGGGTGATATCCAGGATTCCCACCGGTACTTCCCGCCCCTCGATCTCCCGGATGCGTTCGGCCAGCCGCCGGGATAGCGGTACACCGCGCCGCCGGATGCCCACCAGCACCAGATCCGCCGTGCCCTTATTGCGTTCAATAATTTCATGGGCAATGCGGGTGATGGCCCGGCGGATGGCCTCTTTGTCCATGATCTGCGCCTTGGGAACCAGGTTGTGGAACATCATTTCTCACCTGCAATCAAAAAGCCTGCTTACCGCCGGTAAGCAGGCCAGACTAACCTTGCTCTGTTCATACCTTACCGGCCTCACGGGACCGATGTTAAAGGAGTATATAGGCATTTGTTAAAGGGTACCATATCAGCAGCAGAGCTGTCAAACATAAAATAATTTAAGCTGCTGATTGCTAACATCAATATTATTTGATATGATATAGCCATGTTGAACAGCCAGAAAATAGCCCGTGCCCTGAGCGACCCGCTGCGTTATCAGATTTTACTGCTGCTGGCCCGCACCAGTCCGAGCTGCTGCCCCGCCCCGTTCGGCGCAGACGGCGCTGCTGGCCTGTGCAACTGCGAAATCATGGCCAGGATGAACCTGATTCAGTCGCGGGTTTCCTATCACATGAAAGAACTGGTGGAAGCCGGCCTGGTCACCGAAAAACCCAGCGGCAAGTGGAAGTATTATTTTTTAAACCGGGAGGTGCTGCAACAATTCATCCGCCAGCTCCAGCAGGATTTTGATCTGGAGTAAATTTTTTTGGGCTTACACATCAATAAAATTTGATGCGTAGAATAAAATACCAACCCACGGGAGGTACTTGTTTAATGAAAGAAGACATCCGCAACTTCGTACGCCGCAAATACGCCGGTGCCATCCAGCAGAAGCAGGGATGCTGCAGCAGCACAGCAGGTGGTTGCTGCAGCGGCGGCGAGTTCTCCTGCGACCCGATCACCGCCGGCCTGTACCAACCGGAGGAAATTGCCGGCCTGCCCGAGGATCTGATCGCCTCCTCCTTCGGCTGCGGCAACCCCACCCTGCTGGCCGACCTGCAGCCGGGCGAGGTGGTGCTGGATCTGGGCAGCGGCGCCGGCCTGGACGTGCTGCTCTCGGCCCGACGGGTAGGTCCCACCGGCAAGGTCTATGGCCTGGACATGACTGATGAAATGCTGGCCACCGCCCGGGCCAACCAGCAGCGGGCCGGGGTGGACAATGTGGAGTTCTTGAAAGGTTACATTGAAGACATCCCCCTGCCGGATAACAGCGTGGACGTGATTATCTCCAACTGTGTGATCAACCTTTCCGCCGACAAAGACCGGGTGCTGGCCGAAGCCTACCGGGTTTTGAAGCCCGGCGGCCGGCTGGCGGTGTCCGATATTGTGCTCACCCGCCCCCTGCCTCTCCAGGTGCAGCAGGATCTGCTGGCCTGGGCGGGCTGTGTGGCCGGCGCCCTGCTGCAGGAAGAATACAGAGAAAAAATGGTGCGGGCCGGATTTAAAGACATCTCCATCCAGATCACCCGCACCTATGATTTCACCGACCCGGCAGCCGCCAGCATTCTGCCCAACCTGAGCGAAGCCGAGAGGCGGGATTTAAACGGTGCCGTGGCCAGTGCCTTTATCCGGGGCTACAAATAACTCAGCTTAATTCGGCCGCTTTGTCCCTGTCCACGTCGGATACGCCGGCATCCTGGAAGCTGGCCATGCGGGTGAGCATCCCCACGGCGGCTTCCAGCAGGGGCATGGCCAGGGCGGCCCCGGTACCCTCTCCCAGGCGCATATCCAGCTGCAGCAGCGGCTTTAAGCCCAGGTGTTCCAGCATCAGGCGGTGTCCCTGCTCTCCCGAGAGGTGAGCCGGGATCAGATAGTCCCGGCAGGCCGGGGCCAGGGTGGCGGCAATCATGGCGGCGGCGGTGGAGATAAAACCGTCCACCAGCACGGGTTTGCGGTGGGCCGCTGCCGCCAGCACCACTCCGGCCAGGCCGCCGATCTCCAGTCCGCCCACCCTGGCCAGCACATCCAGGCCGTCGGCCGGGTCGGGCCGGTTTACGCGCAGCGCGCTGTCCACGGCGGCAATCTTGCGCGCCAGCACTTCATCATTGACAAAGGTGCCCCGCCCGGTGGCTTCCGCCGCCGTAAGTCCGGCCAGGCAGGCCAGAATGGCGCTGCTGGGCGTGGTGTTACCAATACCCATGTCACCCAGTGCCAGCACATCGGCGCCGGCCGCCACCTGCTCCCCGGTTACCCGGATGCCCACCTCCAGGGCAGCCACCGCTTCCTCCCGGCTCATGGCCGGACCACGGGCGATATTGTCCGTACCGCTTTTTACTTTTAATGATAACACACCGGGAATATCCACCGGCACTTTGACGCCCACATCCACAATGACCAGCCTGGCTCCCACCACCTGGCTGAAGACGCTGACACCCGCCACCCCGCCGGCAAACGCCCCCAGCATCTGGTAGGTGACCTCGGGCGGGGCAATGCTCACGCCTTCCTCCACCACACCGTGGTCGCCGGCCATCAGCACAATCACTTTGTTTTGCACCGGCGGCCGCAGACTGCCGGTAATGCCGGCCAGCTGCACCGCCAGTTCCTCCAGGCGGCCCAGACTACCGGGCGGCTTAATCAGGCTGTCCACCCGCTGCCGGGCTTTTTCCATGGCCGCGGCATCCAGCGGGGCAATGGCGCTGATAGTTTCCTGAAGCAATGACATAGCAGTTACCTCCCCTGTTAAAAATAAACAGTCCACGGCTACAGCTAGCCGTGGACTTTACCATCATCCAGCGGATTACACCGGCAGGCAGGTCTCCTGACTTCCGGATCCACGCGCCGCGCCGCCTTCCCGGCCCGGCACGGCCAGTGGCTGTAAATGGCGCTTTGCTCCCCGGTTACAGTGGCGGGTCCGTCCGGGATTTGCACCCGGTTCCCTATTCTCTGTCCTGAAAGGACAGCACCTGCCGGTGTTAGATATTGTATAATGATCAGGCTGTTTTTTACTTTCTACAGAGA
Organism: Desulfurispora sp.; assembly: GCF_052744395.1. Taxonomy (NCBI): domain Bacteria; kingdom Bacillati; phylum Bacillota; class Clostridia; order Eubacteriales; family Desulfurisporaceae; genus Desulfurispora; species Desulfurispora sp. The sequence goes on from NZ_JBRAJI010000018.1 coordinate 29,947, forward strand.
CCGGTTTTTTCCTGCTCGGCCAGTAGATCTTTTTTGCCCCAGCGGGTGATATCCACCCCTCGGGCCGCCAGCCATCCGGCGGTGGCACCGGTAATCACTAGCGGCAAACGGGCCAGTTGTTCCACCCGGGCGGCGCCGAGCAAAAACATCACCCGGCGCATGCCCAGGAGCAGATCATCAACATAAGCGCAGAGGGACTCCTCGGAATGGTAAACCGCCTGCAGCAGCGGACGGGCCATGCCCACCAGCCGGGCCCCGGCCACCAGCGCCTTGACCATATCCAGGCCAGTGCGCACCCCGCCCGAAGCAATGATGGTCACGGGCAGTTGCAGGTCCAGACACTCCAGCAGAGCCGCCGCCGTGGGAATACCCCAATCGCCCAGCTCGGGCCACAGCGCACCCCGCCGGGCCAGCTCAATTTGCAAGAAGTTGGTACCACCCCGCCCGGCAATATCAAAACAGGTGATACCGCCGGCATACAGGCGGCGCACCACATCCCGGGAAAGACCCGACCCCACTTCTTTGACGATTACGGGTACGGTCACCTCCCGGGCAATCCGGAAGATATTCTCGGCCACCCGTCCGAAATTGGTCTCCCCTTCGGCCATGGCCAGTTCCTGGGCCGCGTTCAGGTGCAGCTGCAAACCGTCCGCCGCCAGCATTTCCACCGCCTGGCGGGCCTCTCCGGGATGGCAGGTGGCGCTCAGGTTGGCCAGCACCACCCCGGACGGGTTTTCCTGCCGCACCACCCGAAAAGTGTGGACAACCGCCGGATCCTCCAGGGCGGCTTTCTGGGAACCCACCGCAATGGCCAGGCCGCGGCGAGCGGCCAGCCGGGCCAGGGCCCGGTTGATGGGCAGTGTTTTTTCGTGCCCGCCGGTGAGGGCGTTGATCAAAAGCGGTGCGTCCAGCCGTTTACCCAGAAAGGAGCAGGAGAGATCAACATCGGCCGGTTCTATTTCCGGCAGGGCATTGTGCACCAGCAGCAGGTCCGGAAACCCGCTGGTACCGGCTTCCTCCGGCTGAGCCAGCGCCTGTTCGATATGCTGGATTTTACGGTGCTGGCGGTCCAATCATCTCGCCCCCCGGTGAGTTCTGACCACTGCTGCCGGCAGCACCCTGCTCCGCCTGCTCCGCCGCCTTGCCCAGGCCCTTTTGCAGAATACGGTTGATCACCACAGCGGTTTCCGCCCGGCTGGCATTTTGCTGCGCGTGCACTTTGTTCTCGGCATCACCCCGGATCAAGCCGGCACTGCCGCAGGCCAGTATGGCCGGACGCGCCCAGGCGGGAATGGCGGCCAGATCGGCAAATGCCGGGGCGTCCGGGCTGGCGGCAGGCAGCTGGAGCACCCGGTTCAGCACTGCTGCCATCTCGGCCCGGGTGAGCAGGCGGTCGGGCTGAAACGTACCGTCGGGAAAACCGGTCAGGTATTTTTGTCCGGCAGCAAAAGCCACATAGGGTGCCGCCCAGTCCGGTATCCCGGCCCGGTCCTTAAAGGGCAAAGCGACACCTTTTCCGCCGGACTGGTTCTGCTGTCCCCAGCCCAGAGCCCGGCCCAGCATGGTCACAAACTGGGCCCGCGTCACTTTTTCCGCCGGCAGAAAGAGTGTTGCACTCACACCGCTGACCACCTTCAACTGGTACAGGTTGTACACTGCCGGATAGGCCCAGTGTTTTTCCTCCAGATCAGTAAAAGGCAGGGGAGCCTTGATGGTAAACGGAACAGTTATCCTCTGGCTGCGAAAACCTATCTTTATTTCTCCCTGCCCGGACTGCTCTCCAGCTGTAACCAGGCTGCCCTGCACACCCACCAGATCGCTGCTCGTGGTGATTTGCCAGTAAGCCGCAGGCACCTCATGGAGCTGTCCGGAAGGATCGCGCAGGCTGACCTTGATTTCCCCCTTCTGGCCGGGCAGCAGGTTCAGGGAAGCCGGCTGCACCACCAGCTGCAGTTGCTCATCCCTGTACACCTGCACCTGTTTTTGCGCCACTACTCCCTGGTACTGAACCTGCAGGGTGACCGTCCCCGGCTCCCCGGGCAAGAACTCACCGGCTGCCAGCTGTTCCCAGCCCGGCCCGGCCTGCCAGTCCACCTGGTCCCGGATGACCGGCAGGGGGTTGTAATACTCATCGTAGGCTTTGACAGTATACTTCACCGGCAGACCGGGTACTATGCGTTCGGGTCCCGCAATGATCAACCCCTGCAGCGCCCCGGGCGGGGCAGTGGAAAATACACCAAGGGCCACCGGCACCGCCCGCTGGGCTCCCTTTTCCGGCAGGTTGAGCAGCACCGGGCTCTGGTCGCCCAGCGGCCGGGCCACCAGGCTGGTGGAACCTCCCCCGTCCAGGTTGATGGCGGTGTGCACGCCCAGCCCCAGCATGAACTCGGCCAGCTCTTTCTGGGTCATGCCCCGGCTGCGGCTGCTGTTCTCCACGGCCACCAGATACAGCTTGCTCTGCTCGGCATCATACCCGGCCGCGGTGCGGGCGTGGTAACCGACAATCTCCTGGGAAAAGTAGGTGGGCAGGTGCCCTTCGGTCAGCAGCAGGGCCTGCCCACCGCTGGCGCTCATGACGGCGCCGATATCGGGCTGCACCTGGTAGGAAAGCTGCACCGGGTCCCCTGGACGGAATTTTTCCAGCAGAAATCGCGCCGCCTGTCCCTGCCCCCGCAGCACCAAGCCATCTGCCGGCAGCGGCATGGGGTCGCTGTTGCTGTAGAGCTGTTCCACCCTGCCGCTGCGCACCAGCATTTCCACCAGCGGGGGCTCAGGCGCCGCGTATTTACTGCCCCGGCTCTTTTCCCCCCAGGCCGCCGTATACATGTGCAGGGCATTGCTGTCCGAACTGGTGGCATCGGGCAGCAGATAGGCCGGTTTGTTGATGCCGGCCAGAGCATAACTGCTGCCGTCCGGAGCAGTTACCTGGCCGCTGAAAGTAAAAAGGCCGATATAGGGAGTCCTGTCCTGCCCAATGGCGATGGTATACATGTCCCGGCGCAGCGGCGGGCTGCTGAGCAACTGCCCCTGCCGCACCGTCATGCCAATGGGCCGGCCGCTGTCCTTCATTTGAAAAAAGTCAGCATTTACCGCGGCCACCGCCCCGCTGCGCCGGGCCATATTGAGCACGGTATCGTTCTTTTGCCAGGTATCATCCGCACCCAGCAACACCCGCAAATCAATGTAGGGATCAAGCAGATCTACGGTCAGCACGTAGACTATAATCTGGCCATCGTCAGCCTTGAGGGTGTATGTATCCTGATTCACTCCCCGGCTGATTATTTGACTGGTATGTTCCTGTACAGGGTAGGTCTGGGCCCGGGCCACACCAGCCAGCGGTCCCAGATAAAGGACCAGTCCCAGTATCAACAGGTAGAAAACCCCGGGCCACGTTCCTGACTTCTTCCAGAGCGCTTTTCCTGCTGCAATCAATGATGTTGTGCCTCCCTGTGCCCGTAATCAGCTTAACTTTTGACCGGCCGGTCAAAGAAAATATTCTTGCTGTAACCCGCTATGGGCACCCCGATGGCGATAGCCCCGCCGATCAGGCCCATTTGCCGGGCTACCACCCCGGCCCGGTACATCACCCGGTTGTCCGCGTTGAGCATACTGGCAGTCTTGACCGCCGAACCCAGGGCTATCCCCAGATCAATCACCCGCCAGGCGCAAAGCGGCCCGACAAACTCCGGACCTTCCCGACCGCTCAGCTGGTCACACCGGTCACAGCCGCAGGCTCCGCAGTTCAACCCCAGCGGTTTGTTTTCTTTCAAAGACAGCAGCAGTACTGCTGCCGCCTGGCGTACCCCGGCCGCATCCCGGTCGAAATTCACCTTGCCGGTCCGGCGACCATACTGCTCCATGGCGTCGGCCAGCCTGTGCAGATCTTCCCCGCTGACAATTTTTATCTCCACGTAGTCCTGCCCCAGAGATTTGGGCGCTGTCCTGGCCGAAAGGGCCATCAATTCCGCCACCATTGACAGTGCATTTTGCATGGCTGGTTCCCTCCCGTTAATTTTCATTGTATAATCATTATGGTTAATCTGTTGAAAATACTTCTTTTTCTATTTATTATTACATAATTCTACTTCAGGTTGCTTTTTCCTGCTGCAGAAAATAGCGGAAATTGCCACTGCAGACCAATTGACAGGCTGGTGATCAACATGTCCCCCTTTGACCCGGGCGAAAATTTATCCCGGCTGGTGATCTACCGCCGGCTGCTCGATGATCCGGTTCTGGCCAGCTGGCGGCAGCTGCAAAAAGATGCCGGCAGTTGCCAGCATTTGGCCCGGCTCCTGGAGCAGGTCCAGCCATGCCGCCATCCCCGGCTGCCGGAATGCAGCTGGTGGCAGAACCACCTGCTGGACCTGATCATGCTGGACGAAAATACCGCCAGCCGCAGCATGGCCACTCTCCCGGCCAGCAGTAACCCCGGGCAGCCCCTGGTTCCCGAAAGGCTGGCCGCCCTGCTGGAAAGAGAGCTGGCCGTCCTGCAGGCCCTGTACCACTGGCAACCCGACCCTGGCCAGCTTCCGGCAGACCTGGAGGGTTACTGGCAGTACATCTGGCATGCTGCCCCGGCAGCCACCCCGCCCCGCTACCCGGATCAGCAGGCCTTTTATGAGCACAAGCAAGCCCTGGCCGCTGCATTTGCCGAAAACCCGGCCGCCATTTTGCACGCGCTGGCCAGCTTCCACAGCAGCCTGGGCTGCGGTATCTTCAGCCGCTATTTTTGCTTTACCTGGCGGGAAGACCTGGAACCGGTCACCCACCCCGACATTCTGTCTCCCGACGCCCTGCACGGTTATCAGCAGGAAAGAGAGGCGTTGCGGGAAAATACCGCCCGGCTGACCGCCGGCCTGCCGGCCGCCAATATTTTGCTGTACGGCGACCGGGGCACCGGAAAATCTTCCGCCGTAAAATCCCTGCTCCACCGGTTCGGCCGGCAGCGGCTGCGCCTGCTGGAAATAGACCGGACCCACCTGGCGCGGTACAGCTCTCTGCTGCACCGGCTGGCCGAACTGCCCTACAAGTTCATTGTCTTTCTGGATGATCTGTCTTTTGAAGAACCGGAAACCGAATACAAACAGCTCAAGGCCATGCTGGAAGGCAGTGTACACCGCCGACCGGAGAATCTGGTTATCTACGCCACCTCCAACCGCCGCCACCTGGTCAGTGAATCCTTTCGGGACCAGGACAAACATCCGCAGGACAGCGTCCAGGAGAAACTTTCTCTGGCCGACCGGTTCGCCATGTGCTTGATGTTCTCGGCCCCCGGCGAAAAGGCCTATTTGGAAACAGTGCTCCACCTGGCCCGGCAGGCCGGACTGGACTGGCCGCAGGAGACTCTGCTCCATCAGGCCCGGCTCTGGGCCATGTGGCACAACGGCTACTCCGGACGCACGGCCCGCCAGCTGGTGGACTACCTGTATGGACGTTCGCCGGGACAATTTTAGTTGTCCAAATACCTGGCCGGCAGCAGGATATTTTTTTCACGAAACGAATTAGTAATTTAACTGAAAAGCCAAACAATAGCTACAGGAGGGATCTCTTTGTATTACCCGGGAGAAATCAAAACACCAGGCCTGGAACTGATGCTGGTGCTGGTACGGGTTGTTTACTTTGTCGCCCTGGTTCTGATTACCGCCGGAGCCGGTATGGTGGCGGGGCTGCCCCCCGTGGTCAGCGGCACCATCGGCGGGCTGTTCGGCTTTTTCCTGCTGGCCTGTGGGCATCTTTTTGAGGTGGTAAATGTAACCTGCCCGCACTGCGGACATCGCACCCGCTCTCTGCGCGACTATGGTTCTTTCCGCTGCCCCAACTGCCAGCAGACAAGCTTTGTCCGGGAAGGAAAAGCCGGCCAGGATTAACAATCTACCAAACAGCAGCATAGCCCGGTGCGTCCGGGCTATTTATTTTTTGGCCACGCATGTACAAATTATTTTCATTTTATTTTGAATTGTGTATAATATTAATAAATTTTCAGCTACTTACAATGACACCGCTCCGTCCGCTGCGAGGAACAGATTATAGGAGTGAGGTGTGAAAGATGCGCGTGCTGATTGTGGGGGATAAAATCATCAACGCAGACACGGAAGAGGTAATCGACAGCGGTTATACCATCTTCCGGGAAGCCATCCGCTACTGCCGGCGCCAGGGCTGGAAGTGGTATCTGTGCCTGAACGATGAAATCCTGAGCGAAAGGGAATCCATCCGGGAGTTTGGGACCAACCTCTTTCCCCGCCTGCCGGAACAATACTGCTTCGACCAGAAACTGCACAAGGCCATCTACACCGTGCTGGTGAAATACAGTTCGGGCTACGTACCGCGACCTTATGTCACGGCCAAGCTGGTCGTCCGCGATCTGCGCCGCCGCGGTGAAGGCACTTTCTTCGGTCTCTGGTTTGTGTACGACGGTTTTCGGGTCTGTTACGGCACCGAAGGAGAAAGGGTAAAAATACTCTGGGCTCCCGCCTAGCTACACCTCACCGGCCCGGCCCCGCCAAAGATCTCCATAAGACCCATTTAGAAGCACAATCACCGGTGCTTCTTTTTTTGTCGGGTTTATTTGACCAACAATTTGATATATTATATTAACATCAGCAGTTTCCGAACCGGGACACCCCGGTCAAACCAAAAGGCGAGGCGATGCTTTTTTGCTATCCACCAGCTTGTTTCCCGCCGGCATCACCGGCAATTCCTCCCTGCTGGCCTGCATCAGCGCCAGCGGCAGCCTGCAGCGCATCTTCTGGCCCTTTGTTGACGGCGGACAGCACCTGGGCATACTCAAAACCGGCCTGCTGCTGCCCGACAATCAGACCATCTGGCTGGATGACCCGGCCTGGGCCGTCCGGCAGTATTATCTGCCCGGCAGCGCGGTTTTTGTCACCGAGCTCGCCCATCCCGGTCTGGAGGTCAGCGTCAGCCAGCACGACTTTTGCCTTCCCCACCTGGACGTGTTCTGCCGCTGGCTGAAAATTACCAACCTGCGTCCGGGCAGCCTGGCAGGCCGGCTGGTAATCTATATGTCTTTGAACATTGACGAGTCGGTACAATATGATGGCATGTACATCGAAAACAACCTGCTGGTACAGCACCGGCGCCGGGTTTTCGCCGGGCTGACCATCCCCGGGCGTGTGCTGAGCGGCTTTCACTGCGGCCGCCGCCACACCCCTTCTGATCCCTGGGCGCCGGCCTTAAGGGGCGAGTTCTGGGGCGGCCGGGACAACATCAAAGAGGGGGCGGCGGCTCTGGCCTGGGAACTGGGACCGCTCCAATCCGGCCAGACAGAGGACTTCCCCGTCCTTTTGCTCTTTGCCGAAAATGCACGGCAGCTAGCGGATTTGCTGGACCGGGCTGCCTCCACCCCCGCCGGTGAGCTGTTCCAGGAAACCCTGGACTACTGGCGGACCTTTTTAACCGGCACTCCCCAACCACCGGAGCACGTTTCTATTTTTGCTCCATCACTGATGGTCATGAAACTGCTCAGTGAAAAAAAAACCGGCGCCTCCATCGCCGCCCCCGAATTCGATCCGGCCTTCCAGGCCAGCGGCGGATACGGTTATTGCTGGCCCCGGGACGGGCTTTATGTGGCCCTGGCCCTGGACCTGGCCGGCAAACACCAGGAAGCGGCCGATTTTTACCGCTTCTGCCGCCGGGTACTCAACCCGGACGGCAGCTTTCACCAGCGCTATTTCGTGGACGGTAGCTGGGGGTCCAGCTGGGGCCAGCAGCGGGATCAGGTGGGCGCCGTACTCTGGGGCTGCGCCGCCCACTACCGGTTAACCGGTGACCGGACTTTTCTGGAAGAAATCTGGCCCCTGGTGCAGAGCGGAGCGGAACACATCCGGCAGAGCCTGGGAGAAGATTTTCTACCCGCCCCCAGCATGGACCTGTGGGAGGATCAGTTTGGCCAGAGCACATACACTGCGGCCGCCTGCTCCGGCGGCCTGGCCGCCGCCTCTTTTCTGGCGGACACCATGGGAGAGGAACAGCAGGCAGCCGATTGGCGCAGCGCCGCCCGCAATATCCGGCAGGCCGTGCTCGACCGGCTCTGGAGCCCCAGTAGGCAGAGCTTTGTGCGGGGACGCCGGCACAATCCGCACAGCTGCTACCTGGACGAACGGCTGGACAGCGCCGTGCTGGGCCTGTGCTTCCCTTTCGCCCTGCTCCCTCCGGACCATCCCCTGATGCAAAAAACCGTGGCCGCCCTGGAGTCCTGTCTCTGGAACCACAGCGCGGGCGGCCTGCACCGCTACGAGGGAGATGGTTACGCCGGCGGCAACCCCTGGGTGCTGCTCACCCTGTGGCTGGCCATCTATCACACTCTGGCGGGCCACCCTGCCCGGGCCCGGGAACTGCTCGGCTGGGCGGAAAACAACGCTTCCCCCACTGGTCTGCTGCCCGAACAAATCCACAAAGACAAAGGCGGACCGGCCTGGGTGCTGCCTCTTAACTGGTCGCACGCCATGTATGTACTGGCCGCGCTGGCCCTGGCCGGCCGATACAATTTTTCCAGTCTGGAATTCCGGGTGTGAAGCACCATTTATTTTTATCCAGCACGGCAGGAATTTTTGCGTAAATCGTTGAATGTTAATTTACTTATTATAAAAATTATACGGACGTGATTCCTTTGCCCCCCATGATTGATATTGACCGCTTTGTGCAGGAACACCAGGTGGAAATAGAAACCCTGGTCAACCTGGCCCTGAACAAAGCGGGCCGGACTGTAGAAAGCAAAGTGGCCAGCGGGGAGGTTTCCCCGCGCCTTACCGATGTACTGCCTCTGCTGCTCTATGAGGCACTGTTGACCAGCACTGTGGCCACCCTGCGCCTGGCAGCAGAAATGTTCAATGACTCAATGAGGAGCGAATAACCCTTGCTGACAACCAGATCCTATATCTTTATCGCTTTTCTCGCCGTAGTGGGAATAGCCGCCTTTCTGGTGGGCTTTTTCTCCAGGCGCAGGTAAAAATGCAGGCTGTACCGGGGTGACGCAAGTGAGCTTGGGAGACCGCATCAAAAAGATCCGGCTCAACAATCAGCTGACTGTAAGGCAACTGGCGGAAAAAGTAGGCGTATCGGCCAGCTTTATTTACCAGCTGGAGCAGAACAGGGTTTCCCCTTCGTTTTCTACACTGAAATCGCTGGCCCAGGTGCTCAATACCAATATCAGCCTGCTGGTGGAGGAAGACCTGCCGGAAGAGTGGCTGGTGGTCAGGCGGCAGAACCGAAAGAAAGTGGTTACCGACAACCCCGGACTCAGCCTGGAACTGCTCACCTTTCTGGGGGCGCGGGAAAAGCGCATGCAGCCTTTCATCTTCCGGCTGGAACCGGGAGCGGTATACGATGAATTCAAGATGTTCAGCAGCGAGCGGGAAGATTTTTTTTATGTTCTTTCTGGCAGCCTGGAGATCTGCCTGCCCGGAAAAAATTACCGTCTGGAAACCGGTGATGCGGCCTATTTCATTTTTGACCATCCGGTCCTGCTGAAAAACCCCGGCCCGTCACCGGCGGAAGTATTCTGGATCATCAGCCCGCCCATGTAAAAACAGCCCTGGCGTCAGGGCTGTTTTTATACTTGAAATAGCTTGTCCCATAGCTTAGCGGGTAAAAACCATCTGGCCCGCTGTGAAACAAACAGGCCGGCTGAGCAGAAAACTGTTGGTAATCCCCCGGGAATAAAAATACAGCGCCCCGTTTGTCGGATCGGCCCCCGCCAGCACCTCGCTGGCCGCCTTTCTGGCCTGGTCGGTAGCCGGCCGGTCAATCCACCCGTTCAGTACGGGGGTGAACTGGTAATGGCCGTCCTCCACCTGGTAGATCACCGCCCGGATGGAATCCGGAAAAAGATCGCTTTTCACCCGGTTCAGCACCACAGCCCCCACGGCCAGCTGGGCCTGATACGGCTCTCCTCCCGCCTCGGCTGTAATCAGGCGGGCCAGCAGATCGAAATCGCTGCGGGACACCTCACCCGTATTTAAAGCCGCACGGCTGATTGTCTGGTTGATTGGTGAACTGGTGACTTTGGCAGCTACGACTTGCTTACTGGCCGCCGCTGCACTGCGGGAATCAGTTTTGACCACCAGCTTCTGTCCCGGATAAATCAGGTTGGATTTCAAGTGATTAATTGTTTTGAGAGACTGGACAGTGCTCCCATACCGCAGGGCTATTTTATAGAGCGAATCGCCGGGCTTTACTTTGTAAACAACCTGCCCGGCCAGACAGGCCGAAGGAAAAAGCAACAGCAATACAAACAGACTTACCCATACGGGCCATCTTTTGACCAGCTTATGCAATTTTTTCTCCTCCTCTGGCAGCCTCCGGAGTTAGTTGACGGGTTCGGGTTGAGGACTACCCGGCTGCGGTGTGGCAAATGCACCTCCCGACCAAACCGCCGCTTCACCCCAAAAATTAGTTCCCCCGTACATTGTTCTTAGAACAATGATTCGGCTTTTGATTTACTAATTATTATAATAGCTGGTCAACGCATATATCCAGCGGTAATATCTGCCACGGGTTCAGTCCACCAGATCGTACCTGTCCCGCAGCAGAGCGGACACCTGGCGCAGGGTGGCGAAGGAACGTTCTACGGTCAAATAACCGTCAGTATTGATTAAACAGCAGCGGGCCGGTGCCAGCCAGGCCTGAGCCAGGATCTGCTTCAGTGTTATCCCTTTTCCAACCAGATTACTCCAGATCTCCTCCAGCCGCAGCACCAGCTTCTCCACACTTTCCTGCCCCAACTCTTCACTCAATGTAGGCACAATTCCCCAGCAAATGATATTGCCTCCGTCCAGAAATTCTCTGATCGCATCGGTGTAACGGCTGAAGATCTGGCCCAGGCTGTAAGCATCAATGGAAAGGATGTTCAAATCCAGGCCCTGGAGCAGAAAAGACCAGTCCGGATTGCCGCACAGATGCACTCCCCGGGGACCCTCCAGGCTATCCAGGAAGGCCCGCATGTCCCTTTTGGCCCGCTCGCTGCTGTAGCCGCTAAACGAACCAAAGATAATTTCCAGCCCCGGCTCGTCCACCCAGATAAAGGGAGCAGCGTGCGCTTGCTGGAGCTGGCGGTACTGCACATTGATCTTGCGGGCGATGAAATCATACATGAATTCCCGCACGTCATCATTGTAAATGATCGGTTTCAGGTTTTCATCAACGATCTTGTGACCGAAACTGATCGGCCCAATGCTCTGCCCCCGAACCAGCCGGTAGGAGGTAATGTCCCGGGCCAGAAAAGCATCCAAGGCCACCGAATACCGGGGTGACAGCTTGAATATCGCCTCGCTGTCGCTTTTCTCGGCATATTCCACCAGCTCCTCCAGAAAGCGCCCCGTATCCAGTGTAATCCGCTGCTGTCTTTCATCAATCTGAATACCGGGAAAATGCTCACTGACCTGCACATACATGTCCTCGTAGTAGCTGAAGCGGGGCAGTTGCGGCCAGAAGGGAATATCCAGCGTCAGGGCCAGATCGATGGCCCGCTCCACCTCCTGATGGGGCAAGATGCCCATGGCCGTAGTGCGGCAGTTGCCGGGTAATGGCATATAGCTCACCCTCCAAATTTTTAAATTTAAACGAATATTGTTTAGATTATAGATTATTCTAGAAATGCAAAAGCTGGCCGGCAAAATTCCCGAAGGCCAGACATAATAAAGTACCGCATCTAAACCGGCAAGAAAAGAAGAAAAAGTGCTCACCTGCACCCAAGATAGTCTAGAAGTCACCAAATTGCCCCGCCTGAACCAACGGCAACCGGAAAACGCACTTGTTTTAAAACAGGCTGGTGATAAGATTTATTACATGCACATATCAGAGCAATGAAGCGCCGGTGACAAAAGTGAGAAATATTTTTTCCAACAGAAGATTTAACCCGAGTCCACACCGGGTACTGGTTACCGGCTTTGCCGCCACCATCCTGCTGGGAGCCATTCTGCTGAGCCTGCCTTTTGCCTCGGCCCAGCACCAGGCTACCAGCTTTTTGACCGCCCTTTTCACCGCTACATCGGCCGTTTGTGTCACCGGTCTGGTGGTCGTGGATACGGGTACCTACTGGTCCACTGCCGGACAGGTGATTATCCTGGCCCTGATTCAGGTTGGCGGCCTGGGATTCATGACCATGGCCACGTTTATGTTTTTGCTGCTGGGAAAAAAAATCGGCCTGAAAACCCGGTTGCTGATGCAGGCCTCCCTCAATCAGAACCACCTGCAGGGCATAGTGAACCTGGGCAAATACGTCCTGATTTTTACTTTCGCCACGGAGTTCTTTTTTGCCGCTGCGCTGGCCTGGCGCTTCAGCCTGGACATGCCCCTGCCCCGGGCCCTGTGGTTCGGCCTGTTTCACTCCATATCGGCCTTTAATAATGCCGGGTTTGATTTGTTCGGCCAGTTCGGTTCTCTGACCGGTTATGTCCAGGACAGCACGGTAAACCTGTGCATCACCACGCTGATTATTCTGGGCGGTATCGGCTTCAGTGTCATTGTCGATCTGACAAACTGGCGGCAACACCGGAAGCTGACCACGCACACCAGGCTGGTGCTGCTGGTCTCCACCGGTCTTCTGGTCAGCGGAACCTTGCTCTTCTATCTGTTCGAAAGTGACAACGTGCTCCAAAACTATAGCTGGACGGGTAAAATTCTGGCCTCTTATTTCCAGTCCGTAACCCCCCGCACTGCGGGATACAACACTGTGGACATCGGGTCACTGCACAGTTACACGCAGATGCTCCTCATTGTACTCATGTTTATCGGAGCCTCGCCCGGTTCCACCGGCGGCGGCATCAAAACCACCACCTTTGCCGTCCTGGGATCCGCCATACTTTCACTGGCCCGGGGCAACATTGATGTGACCATCTTTCGGCGGATGGTGCCGCGGGATCAGGTGGCCAAATCACTGGCTATCCTGCTCCTGGCCATCGCCCTGGTGCTGGTGGCCAGCACGGCTCTTTTATATACCGAGCACCAGGACAACTTCCTGCTCACCCTTTTTGAAACGGTGTCGGCCTTTGGCACGGTGGGCCTGACCATGGGCCTGACCCCGCATCTTTCGGAGGCCGGACGGGTTATTATCATTCTGACCATGTTCCTGGGCCGGGTGGGCACCATGACGGCGGTGCTGGCCTTTGCCGCACGCACCAGAGCCACACTGCCCATCAAACATCCGCCGGGCAACATTCTCATCGGGTAATACTTTGGTATATTATACAAAATCTAACTTCGACCGGAGAAAGGAAGAAGATGCTGTGAAACAATTTGCCGTCATCGGCCTGGGCCGTTTCGGTTCCAGTCTGGCCCGCACCCTGATCAGGATGGGCTATGAAGTGCTGGCCATTGATACTAACGAAGCCAACATCAATAACATGGCCGATGTGGTCACACACGCCGTGCAGGCCAATGCCCTGGAGGACGGTGTCCTGAAGTCGCTGGGCATCCGCAATTTTGATGTGGTCATAGTGGCCATTGGGCAGGACATCCAGTCCAGCATCCTGGTCACCGTGATGTTAAAAGAAATCGGCGTCAAAAAAGTGGTAGCCAAAGCCACCAACGAGCTGCACGGCAAGGTGCTGGAGCGGGTGGGTGCCGACATTGTGGTTTTCCCTGAAAGGGACATGGGCGAGCGGGTGGCCCGCTGGCTGGTGTCGCGCAACATCATTGACCAGATCAACCTTTCGCCCGATTACAGCCTGATTGAAATGGCCACACCGGAGAAATTCCTGGGCAAGACCCTGCAGGAGGCTGACTTGCGCAAAAAATACGGTGTGACCGTTCTGGCCATCCGGCGCAACGGCGAATTCATCATTTCCCCCGGCGCCAGACAGGTGCTGGAGAAAAATGATATTTTGATAGTCATTGGTCAAAATGAAAAATTAAAACTGTTTGAGACCACGGATTGAACCCTGTTGAACGCCCGTCCCTTTTGGCTCTTTCTCCCTCTCCGGCCGGCGCTGTGCTCAATGCCAAACGCTATCCTGCCACCCGAAACATTGACACTGCCTGTTTGTTTTTGCTATAATAAACATTGCGCCAGTCATTAATTACTGCTGTCCCAGTAGCTCAGCTGGATAGAGCAACGGACTTCTAATCCGTAGGCCGGGGGTTCGAATCCCTCCTGGGACGCCAGCAAAAGCCAGGCCCCGCAAGCATTTGCGGGGCTTTCGATTTATAGCGAATTCTGCAGAAAGGCCCTTTGGGGAACAAACTGGTGCCACCCATCTATTCTGGAGTAAAACTTTGCTTAATAAATAATTCTCTGAACTGCACATAATATAAAAAACTGTGAAGGAGACCAGGCAGCATGACCGAGAAAAAAACCTCACCCAATATCGCACCCGGCAGTGCTGAAGAACTGGAAAGAAGCGCCAGCGAAGAGGAACGCCGCCGGGGCGACTTTACCCGGGTTACCCGCCTGTCCTATGACGAAGTGGACCCTACCTGACAATAACGGGGGCATTTTTATCCCCGGCGGTTTCCGGCGGCAATAGACCGGCCAGATAGCGATACAGCCTTTCCTTTTCCTGGTCGCTGTCAGCCAAGCTGGCCCGGCCCCGGCGCAAAGTTCCTGGCTGCAGGGTTATAGCGCTGATTTTTTTATGCTCAATCTGCACGTCCAGTACCAGAATATGCCCCTGACTGCTTTGATAACGGCTGGTCACATGCCCCAGACCGTAAAAGATGTACCTGTCACCGTACCTTTCCACCCGCTGCGCCGAGAGCGGATGGGTACCGACAACCAGGTCCGCCCCGGCATCAATCAGGCGGCGGGCCAGCGCCGTCTGGGCGGCCGCCGGCTGCCGGTCGAAGGTGGTACCCCAGTGCATCAGCACTACCAGCAGATCCACCAGCTGGCTGGCCTGGCGCACAGCTGCCAGCATGTTTTTCTGGTCGTAAGCGTGGGCCACGCCAAAATGGCGGGGCCCCGCTTTCCAATCGGCCTGCGGCAGGATGGCTGAAAAAGCCAGCATACCCACTTTACCCTGCGGACTATCAATTATCGCCGGCCGGTAACATTCCGGGCTGGAACCCAAACCCAGGACAACCAGACCATGCTGCTGCAGCAGTTCCAGCATACCCCGCACCTGATCCCGCCCGGCATCCAGGGCATGGTTGGTGGCCAGATTTAAAATGATCCGATCTGCCTGCCGACTGCGCCTGGCCAGCCATTCCGGCAGTCCCGACCGGTCTGTCAGCGCAGTAATTGTGTATACCTGCACCAGGTTTGCCGCAGGAGTAGACACATCAGGCGGAGGCTGTTCCCAGAGCGCATCCCCGTATAAGCGCATGACCAGGGCCTGCTCGGCCTGGCCGGACGGCCCAATACCCGGTGATGACGGTTGGTCCTGCCCGTTCCCGGCGGACTGCAGAACAGAGTCCTTAGCCCCGGCTTTTGCATCATCATGCGGGAGAGATTGTTCCATAACGCGACCGGTCGTATTGCTGTTAAATATTCGTCCGTTAATTGTATAGGCAACCGCTGCCCAGATAAATACCACTACCAGGAAAACCGCAACCAGCTTGCCCAAAATGTCCCGGGCTTTGCCCCTCCAACCTGATCCGGCCCCGAGCAGCTGATCCGCCGTCACGCCATAATAACTCAACAATGCTTCAATTTCCTGCACGGAAAGCCTGGCCTGACCGTTTTCAAAATCCCCGAGTTTTTTCCAGGGCATTTTACAGGCCAGGGCTACTTCCTTCAGATCCAGTTTTTGCTGCAGCCGCCAGTCACGTAACCTCTCGGCCAGCAGATCCGGCGAAGGTACAAGCATGTTTGCCCACTCCAACAAAATTTTTACCGACAGGCACCGGAAATGTTTTTCCAGGCCAGGCTGGCCGCTCCGATTACTCCGGCCCGCTCGCCCAGGTGAGCCGAAACCACCTCCACCTGGCGGGCATGTTCCGGCATGGCCCTCCGGCAAAGCGTATCGCGCATGGGCCCCAGGAGCACTTCACCAGCTCTGGCCACCCCGCCGCCCACAATAACCAGCCGCGGGTTGAGCAGCGTAACCGCTGTAGCCAGAGCCCAGCCCACCAGTTCTCCGGTTTCCCGCCAGATTTCCAGGGCCAGCCGGTCACCCTGTCCGGCTGCCCGGGAGAGCACGGCGGGATCAA
Organism: Desulfurispora sp.; assembly: GCF_052744395.1. NCBI lineage: Bacteria > Bacillati > Bacillota > Clostridia > Eubacteriales > Desulfurisporaceae > Desulfurispora > Desulfurispora sp. Next base: position 46,054 of record NZ_JBRAJI010000018.1, read on the forward strand.
TCAGTTCCGGCTTACCGCCCACCAGCTCAGCAATCACCGACTGTTTACCGCTCTGTATTGCCTCCCGGGCCCGCCGGGCAATCCCGGCGGCCCCGGCATAGACCTCCAGACAGCCGCGCCGGCCGCAGTTGCAGGGGGGACCATTCGGATCCAGACAAATATGCCCGATCTCGCCGGCAATATCCCCGGAGCCGCGCAACAGGCTTCCCGCAACAAAAATACCCGCCCCCACGCCGGTACCCAGCGCCACGCAGATTAAATCTTCCACACCCCGTCCGGCCCCGAAAAACTTCTCCCCCAGTGCCGCGCAGCGCACATCATTTTCCACGAACACGGGCGCTGAAAAATGCTGCTGGACGATTTTTTTCACCGGCAGATCGTGCCAGCCCAGATTGGGGGCATGCAACACCAGCCCTGTCCCGGACTCCAGCGGCCCGGGCACCCCCATGCCGATGCCCCGCACGACCAGCCCCCGGCCCGCCGCCTGCCGGAACAAATGCCCCGCCACCATCAATACCCGTTCCATCACCGCCTCGGGCCCTTTCCAGGACTCCGTGGGCAAAGTATATTCCTCCAGCAGACAGCCGGCCTCATCCACCAGAGCGCCGGCGATATTGGTGCCGCCAACATCCAAACCCAGGCCCACAGCCCGGTTTTTTTTCCCCATGCCCTGCACCACTCCCGTTTGGTTAAGGTACCTTACCACATTATACCACAAAGCGGCCCGCCATTTCAGCAGACCGCTTGCTATCTCTCTGATAACCGGTATAACAGGCAACCGGACAATACTATCATCACCAAAAGCCCCCCGGCCTATGCTCAACAGGCCGGGGGGCTTAACTAAATCTTACTGCTCACCAGCTTGTTCGCCAGCCTGTTCACCGGTTTGCTCGCTGACCGGTTGGTTTTGCTCATTATTTTGTTCATTTGATTCCTGAACATCATCTTCTTCAATCCCCAGTTTTTCTTCCACAACACTGGTTAACCGGGCCAGCAATGCCGCAAACTCCGCCCTGGTGATGGCGCTGTTGGGATTAAACCGTCCATCCGGCGTGCCCTTGACCACACCGGCCTCATACAGAGCAATGATATAGCCCGCATCTTCTTTGGAGAGCAGTACTGCATCTTTGAAAACTAAAGACACCGGTTGTACCGGCTGCAGGCCCAGCGCCCTGGCCAGCATCACGGCTACCTGAGCCCGCGTGGCCTGCACCTGACTGTGAAAACGGTTTAAATTGATCATCTGGCTGGCCAGCGCTTTTTGCGCCGCAGCTTTGGCCCAATCAGGGAATTGTGCCAGGGACTTGCCAGCATCTCCGGTTAATTTTTTGCTGGTGGGATTATCACCATATACCTCGCCGGTAACCGTTTCCGCCAGCCGCACTGCCACAACCATTGCTTCCACGCTGTTGATGGGAGCTTCGGGCTTGAACAATCCATCCTCATAACCGTTCATCAAGCCCAGAGCTTGAGCTCTGGCAATATCATTTCTGGCCCAGTGAGCCGCCGTGTCTTTAAACTCTTTCTTTACCTGCCCCTTGAGCTTGTTTTTAATTTTTTCCTGGATCCGTGATACCATCTCACCAATAACCATTTTCAGGCATAATCTG
>NZ_JBRAJI010000019.1:0-45772 GCF_052744395.1 Desulfurispora sp.
GCCTCACCACCCGGCGGGCGCCGGGCAGCAGGCGGGCGGCAGTGCGCTGGCTGCGCCACAGTTCGGCCACCTGCTGCCGCTGCTCCCGGGTCAGGACCGGAGGCGCGGCCGCCAGCCCGTCCTCCAGCCTGATTAATCGCTCCAGCTCCCGGCACAGTTCGTCGGGTCCCGCCAGCTCCCGGCACATGATCAGCCGGCTGATCGCGGGCCTAAGCTGTGCCGGCCAACCGGCAATCTGCAGCAGGCGGGAAACCGGCGAAAGAGGCGGGCCGGTGACCAGAGTGGCCCCGATGTCAAAGAGCACCGCTTGAACGGTCAATTAACTAGCCCCCTGCTCCGCGCTGCCGGGCGGCCAGAAATCCACCTGGATGCCGTGGCGGCGGAGAAATTCTATACCTTCGTCGCTGCCCCTAAAGTCGCGCCGCACCACCACGCGCCGGAGCTGGCAGGTGACAATCAGCTTGGCGCAGGTGAGGCAGATGTCGGCGTTGACATAGATGGTGCCGCCGCCCACGGCCAGCCCCCGCTTGGCGCACAGGCAGATGGCATTCTGCTCGGCGTGCACGCAGGGCTTGTAGTCCTCCCGGCCAGCCAGGTCTTTCAGGCATTGCCCGGTGTCGCAGCAGTGGGGCGCGCCGCTGACCACACCGTTATAGCCGTGGGAGATGATCCGGTTGTCCACCACAATCACCGCACCCACCTTTTTGCGCAGGCAGGTGGAGCGGCGGGCGATGGTGTCCACCACGTCCATATAGATTTCGTCAAAGGAGGGCCTGGCAGCCAAAGGCGTCACTCCCTTCCTGATCCTCAGCAGATCCTGTCATTTGTGAAACATGGCCCAATCCGGCAGACAGGCTCTTGAGCAGGCTCTGTTGCCGTTCTTGCCCAATACTATCTGCAAGGCGCCGCCGGGTCTACAGTTCTGTATAAATGGGATAGCGGCGGCACAGTTCCCGGGCCATTTCCCGGGCCCGGGCCAGCCGGGCGGCGTCGCCGCCGTAACTCAAGGCCAGGTCGATGATGTCGGCCACGGTCACCATATCGGCTTCGGTCAACCCGCGCGAGGTGACGGCCGGCGTACCCACCCGAATGCCGCTGGAGATCATGGGCGGCTGCGGGTCGTAGGGGATGGCGTTCTTGTTTACCGTCACGCCCACCTGGTCCAGCACTTTTTCGGCCGCCTTGCCGGTGATGTTTTTGCTGCGCAGGTCCACCAGCAGGAGATGGTTGTCGGTGCCGCCCGAAACCAGGTTAAAGCCGCGCTCCAAAAGCGCCGCGGCCAGGGCGGCGGCATTGCGCACAATGCGCCGCTGGTATTCTTTAAACTCGGGCCGCAGGGCCTCACCCAGGGCCACCGCTTTGGCGGCAATGACATGCATGAGCGGCCCGCCCTGGATGCCGGGGAATACCGCCTTATCAATGGCCGCGGCATATTTTTCCCGGCACAGGATCATGCCGCCCCGCGGCCCGCGCAGTGTCTTGTGGGTGGTGGTGGTGACCACGTCGGCGTACGGCACGGGGCTGGGGTGTTCGCCGGCCGCCACCAGCCCGGCGATGTGGGCCATATCCACCATCAGGTAGGCCCCCACTTCGTCGGCAATCTGCCGCAGGCGGGCAAAATCAATGATCCGCGGGTAGGCGCTGGCTCCGGCCACAATCATGGCCGGCTGGCTGGCCAGAGCGGCCTGCCGCACCGCATCGTAATCAATCTGCGCGGTCTGCTCGCTCACGCCGTAGGCGGCAATCTTAAAGTATTTGCCCGATATGTTCAGGGGGCTGCCGTGGGTGAGATGGCCACCGTGGGCCAGATTCATCCCCAAAATGGTATCGCCCGGCTGGAGCAGGGCGAAATACACGGCCAGGTTGGCCTGGGCGCCCGAGTGGGGCTGCACATTGACGTGTTCGGCGCTAAAAAGCTGTTTGGCCCGCTGGATGGCCAGCTCCTCGGCGATGTCCACAAAGTGGCAGCCGCCGTAGTAGCGCCGGCCGGGATAGCCCTCAGCGTACTTGTTGGTGAGCACACTGCCCTGAGCCTCCAGCACCGCCCGGCTGACAATGTTTTCCGAAGCGATCAGTTCCAGGGTCTCCTGCTGGCGCCGCAGTTCTTTCTGTATGGCGGCGTGGATTTCCGGGTCCACCGCCTCCAGCCGCTGCATGTTCACTGTCACTTTTTCCACCACTGCCTTTCTAAAAAAATACCGGACTGGCACCGGGCCGGCCCGTAAAGTTCAACTACAGCATCCCTGTTCTATCCGGGTGATCTTGTCCACCCGCCGGGCATGGCGCCCACCGGCAAACTGGCTGTTCAGCCAGGTTTCCACTATCTGCAGGGCCAGGCCGGTGCCAATCACCCGCTCGCCCAGGGTGAGCACATTGGCATTATTGTGCTCGCGGGAGGCCCGGGCGGAAAAGGTATCATGGCACAGCGCCGCCCGCACGCCGGGCACCTTGTTGGCCACGATGCACACCCCGATGCCCGTACCGCAGCAAATGATCCCGCGATCAAATTGGCCGGCCGCCACCGCCCGGGCTACCGGCAGGGCATAATCCGGATAGTCCACCGCTTCTTCCGAGTAGGTGCCGAAATCTTTGTACTGGTAACCCTGCTGCTCCAGATAACGCACAATTTCCTGTTTTAACCGAAAGCCGCCGTGGTCGGCGGCAATAGCGATTTTCAACTGCACCGCGCTCCTTTACATTGGGCCGGGTTCCCGTACACCGGCCGGGTGTGATTGTGAACGGTCAGTACATTAATTCTACAGCAGCCGGCCAATTCCCTTGCCGCCGGTCATTTTTTACGGGCATTTTTTCAACAATTGCCCGCACCCCGGCCGGGCTCAACGGGCGGTATCCCGATCCCGGCCGGCAGCCCGCTGGAGAGCTGCCCGCACCAGCTCGGCCAGCTGCCGGGCCGTTTGACGGTACAGTTCCCGGTCGCCGCCAAAGGGGTCGGGCACATCGGCATCCCGTCCGGCTGCGTATTGGGCCAGGGTGTAAACCCGCCCGGCCGCTTCGGGACAGAGCGCCAGCACCTGCTGGCGGTGCTGGCGGGTCATGGTCAAAACCAGGTCGACCTGCTGCACCAGTTCCCGGCTGAGCGGGGTGGCCCGGTGGTGGCTCAAGTCGATGCCGCTTTCGGCCAGCACGGCCACGGCGTGGGCCGAGGCGGGCATACCCCGCAGGGCGGCGGTACCGGCCGACAATATTTCTATTTCCGCCCCGGACGGCAACTCATCCCGCAGGGCTTCGGCCAGGGCCGCCGCCATGCTGCTGCGACAGGTGTTGCCGGTACAGACAAACAGAATTCTCATCCGCCTCACCTCACACAACCAGCTTGATCCCCATGCCCAGCAGGATCAGCCCGCCCAGGAGCTGGGCCCGGGCACCGGCCAGCCGGCCCAGCAGTTTGCCCAGCACCAGCCCCAGATAGGTCATCAGTCCGGCCACAATACCGAAGGTGAGCACTGTGGCCAGCAGATTGACCCGCTGGGTGCCCAGGGTGAAGCCCACACTCAAGGCGTCCATACTCACCGAAGCGGCCAGCAAAAGCAGCCCGGCCGTATGCAGGGATACCGGGTCGGGGTCGTCCGCGGGGGGTCTTAAGCCTCCCCGGATCATTTTCACTCCCAGATAGAGCAGCACGGCCGCTCCGATATAACCGGCCCAGCGCCCGAGCAGGCTGCCCACATATTCCCCGGCATACCAGCCCAGAAGGGGCATGAAGATGTGAAAAAGCAAAACCGTAAGGCTGATCAGATAGACCTGGGCCCGCCGCACGCCGGCCAGGCCGATGCCCAGACAGAGGGAAAAGGAATCGGCTCCCAGGGCTACTGCCAGCAAAAGCACCGCTGCAATACTCAATTGGCTACCTCCAGTACATTGCCGCCGGCGGCCCGCCGCAGGCGGTTGGCCACGGCCAGTCCCATACCTGTCGCCGGTACACCCTCGGCCAGGATTATTTCCACCGCCTGCTCGTCCAGCTGGCGCAGGGCGGCATATAGCCCCGCCGCCACCTGTTCCGGATAACCCGGCATCCCCAGGGGAAGCACCACCGCCCCGCGGTAAAAATCCTCGTGCCCGCGGCGGCAGAGCACGCCCACCCGCCGGCCGGCAGCCAGTTCCCGGTCCAGCCGCTCCTGGATGGCCCGGCTCACGGCCTGCTCTTCCCCTTCATAAAGGTACAGGGCGGCGCGGGGGGCATAGTGCCGGTATTTCAGGCCCGGCGAACGGGGCCGCTCTGTATCGGTCTGCCGGCCCACGTCCAGCACCGCCGGGTCCACTTCCACCCGGCCCAGCACCCGCTGCAGTTCCTCCCGGGTGACCCCGCCCGGACGCAGGATCAGCGGCGGGGTAACCGTCAGGTCCAGCACGGTGGATTCCACGCCCTGGCCGGCCGGCCCACCGTCCAGGATCATGTCCACCCGCCCGGCCAGATCCTCCCAAACATGGGCCGCCGTAGTAGGGCTGGGCCGCCCGGAGAGGTTGGCGCTGGGTGCGGCCACGGGCACGCCGGCCGCCCGGATCAGCTCCCGGGCCACCGGGTGGGCCGGCAGGCGCACGGCCACACTGTCCAGACCAGCGGTAGCGGCCCGGGCCACCCGGCCCCGACCGGGCAGCACCAGGGTGAGCGGCCCGGGCCAGAAAGCGCGGGCCAGCAGCCGGCCGGTACCGGCGGGGTCGACAGCCAGCTCGGCCATTTCATCCGGGTCGGCGATGTGGATGATCAGCGGGTTGTCGGCCGGACGCCCCTTGGCCTGAAAAATGCGCCGCACCGCCTGCTCATGCAGGGCGCTGGCCCCCAGCCCGTACACGGTTTCGGTGGGGAAGGCCACCAGACCGCCCCGCCGCAACAGTTCTCCGGCGCGCTGCAGGGCGTCGGGCGCCGGCCGCTGCGGGTCCACCGCCAGCAGTTCGGTCATTTGCTCCAGGTTTACTTCCAATTTTTATTTTCGCCTCGTCTTTCCAGAAATCCCACTTTGAACAATACCGGCCACACAGGCCAGACGCATACCGGTGGCACTCTCAGGCCGGTTTTTATGTAAAGCAAGTTTCGGAGGGATATTTCAGCCACTACACCAATTGGCCAGTTTACCCCTGCCGAGCTTTTTTAAAATACAGCCGCCTACCTTGGCATATCTTATAGTATGTATCCGGTACGGCACAACTTTTCCCCGGAGGACTGGTGCAAACCTCCATCAGCCATTGCAATGATGAGGAGGAACCCTGCTTGTTCACTCTCTGGCAGTTTCTGGCCGCGATTTCTCTGGGTGCCCTGCACTCCCTGGAGCCGGGGCACGGCAAGGCCATTATGGGGGCCTATCTGGCCGGCAGCCGCGCCACCTGGCGCTCTGCCGTAGCGCTGGGCATATCATCCGCGCTGGCCCACTGCACCAGTGTAATCCTGCTGGCCCTGGGCCTGCACGGCACCATGTATGTACTCTCCCGCCAGGGCGGCGCCGCGGCGCTGCCCTGGGAAAGTATGCTGCAGCAGGGCTCCGGGCTGCTGATCGGCCTGCTGGGCCTGTACATGCTGCGGCGCAGCTGGCGCTCGCCCGCCGCACCGGCCTGCACCTGTCCCGCCTGCCGGAGCGCTGCGCCCAGCCGGGACAAAGGCGCCGCGCTGGTGGGCCTGGCCACCGGCCTGTTGCCCTGCCCTTCAGCAGTTTCGGTGCTTTTACTGGGCCTGTCCAGCGGCACACCCGGCCCGGGTCTTTTGTTTGTGGGGGCCTTCGGCCTGGGCAGCGCCCTGGCCCTCACGGCCACCGGCCTGCTCTTCATCGCCCTGGGGCAGTCGCTGCACCGGCGGGGGGCGGTTTTAAGCCGGATTTTCGGTGGGTTAAGCGGACTGCTGGTGCTGGGGCTGGGGTTGTACACAGTCTGGGGCGGCCGGCATTAGCCCAGCCAGGCCTTCTTTCCGGCACGGCGCTCCGGCGAACCCTATCCCCCTGCCCGGGCCAGCTCCACCACCCGCTCCCGGCCGGCCAGGTCGGGGTGCACACCGCACAGCCGCCAGCCGGGGGACAGCTCCCGCTCCAGAATGGCCGGCTGTCCGGGCGCAATTTCCAGCAGCATTCGCCCGCCCGGCATCAGGTAGCGCGGTGCCTGCACCAGCAGCCGCCGGTAGAGGTCCAGCCCGTCCGGGCCGCCGAACAGGGCCAGGTGGGGCTCATAATGCAGCACATCGGGCGGCAGCTGTGCGCGCTCTCCTTCCGGCACATAGGGCAGGTTGGCGCAGATCAGTGCCAGTCGGCCGGTATAGCGCTCCGGCAGGGCGGTTAGCAGGTCGCCCCGGTAAAATTCCACCCGGTCGACCACCCCGTGCCGCACGGCATTTTGCCGGGCCACCTCCAGGGCCGCTACAGAAATGTCCGTGGCCAGCACCCGCACCCCGGGCAGAAGAGCGGCCAGGGTGACGGCAATGGCCCCGCTGCCCGTGCCGGTGTCGGCAATCAGGCCGGCCGCTTCTGGTTGTTTTTCGCCACCGGCCATCTCTTTCGCGGGCCGGCCGGACAATGTCTCGGCAAAGATTGCCCCTTCCCGGGCATATTCCGTCCAGCGCCTTGCCGCCAGTTCCACCAGCAATTCAGTCTCGGGCCGGGGGATGAGCACGGCGGGGGTAACCAGGAACTCCCGGCCGTAAAACTCCCGCCGGCCGGTGAGGTAGGCCACCGGCTCACCGGCCGCCCGCCGCCGCACCAGATCCTCGTACCGGGCCTGCCGGGCCGCGTCGAGCGGCTGCCCCGGAAAACGGTACAGGTGCAGCCGGTCGCAGGTCAGCACGTGGGCCAGCAGCGCTTCGGCATCCAGCCGGGCGGAGACACTGCCGGCCTGCCGCAGCCAGCGGGTGGCATGGAACAACGCGGTAGCAATATCCAGCTGGCACCCCCCCAATCCGTGCTGCATGGTCCCACAGGCTGCTGGCAGCTTCCCGAAAAAAGTAGCGGGTGTGTGCTTCCTGAGCGTTTTACCCCTGCTCCACCTGCTGCAGGCGCTCGGCCTGGTCGGTAGTGATCAGCGCCTCGATGATCTCATCCAGGTCGCCCTGCAGCACCTCGGTCAGGCGGTGGGTGGTCAGGTTGATGCGGTGATCGGTGACCCGGTTCTGGGGGAAATTGTAGGTGCGGATGCGCTCACTGCGGTCCCCCGAACCCACCATGGACTTGCGGGCCGAAGCAATTTTCTGCCGCTGCTCCTCCTGGGCCCGGTCGTACAGGCGGGCCCGCAACACCCGCATAGCCTTTTCCTTGTTTTTGTGCTGGCTCTTTTCGTCCTGGCAGGAGACCACAATGCCGGTGGGCAGGTGGGTAATGCGCACCGCCGACTGGGTAGTGTTCACCGACTGGCCGCCCGGACCGGTGGAGCAAAACAGGTCAATGCGCAGGTCGCCCGGGTTTATCTCCACTTCCACTTCTTCGGCTTCAGGCAGCACGGCCACGGTGGCCGCCGAGGTGTGGATGCGGCCGCTGGACTCGGTGGTGGGCACGCGCTGCACCCGGTGCACGCCGCTTTCGAATTTGAGCTGGCTGTACGCTCCCCGTCCCTCAATCATGAAGCTGACCTCTTTGAAACCGTTCAGATCGGTGGGATTGGAGTTCATGATCTCCACTCGCCAGCCCTGCCGCTCGGCATAGCGGGTGTACATACGGAACAGGTCGGCGGCAAACAGGGCCGCCTCCTCGCCGCCGGTACCGGCCCGGATTTCCACCAGCACGTTTTTCTCGTCATGGGGATCTTTGGGCAGGAGCAGCACTTTCAGCTTTTGCTCCAGTTCCGCCTGGCGCTCTTCCAGCCCGGCGGCTTCTTCCCGGACCATTTCCAGAAAGTCCGGTTCACCGCCCTCGCGCAGCATTTCCCGGGCCTCGGCCAGCTCCCGCCGCACTTTCTTGTATTCCCGGTAGGTAGCCACAATTTCGGCCAGCTCGGCATGGGCCCGGACATGCTGCTGCCAGCGGGGGGTGTCGGCAATGACTTCCGGATCGCTGATCAGTTTTTCCAGTTCTTCGTACTTGCTTTCTATTTTATCCAGTTTGTCCAGCATGGACTGCATCCTCACTTTCCTGCAATACTGCCCGGAGGGCGGCGATGGCCACTTCCATCTGGCTGTCGTCGGGCTCGGCCGTGGTCAGGCTCTGCAGCCAGCGTCCGGGTACCAGCAGCAGCGCGGCCGCAGGCGAAGCGGCATAACGGGCGGACAGCTTGAGCAATTCGTAGGACACCCCGGCCAGCACGGGCAGCAGCAGCACGCGAGAGAGAATGCGCCACCACAGCACCTGGTGTCCCAGGGCGGCAAACAGAAAAATGCTCAGCACCAGCACAATCAGAATGAAACTGGTGCCGCAGCGGGGGTGGAAAGTAGGAAAAGGACGCACTTCTTCCACGGCCAGCGGCCGGCCGGCCTCGTAGGCATTGATCACTTTATGCTCGGCACCGTGGTACTGAAAGACGCGCTTGATGTCGGGCAGCCGGGCGATGATCAGGATGTACAACACGAACACCGCCAGGCGCACCGCTCCCTCCAGCAGGTTCTGCCAGAATACGCCCGGCACCTGCTGGCGCAAAAAGTGCGCCGCGCCGGTGGGCAGCACCACAAAAAGCAGCACGGCCAGGCCGAAGGCCAGGGCCATGGTCAAAAAGGTCTCCCAGGGGCGCAGTTCCTCTTCCTCGCCCAGGGCCTGGTTGGCGGAAAAGTTGAGCGCCTCCAGGCCCAGCAGCAGCGATTCCACCAGAGCCACCACGCCGCGCACCAAAGGCTTCTTCAGCCAGGGATAACGCCCGGTCACCGAAGAAAGCGGCTTTTGATCCAGCACTATTCTTCCGTCGGGCACCCGCACGGCCACCGCCCGGCTGGTCCGGCCGCGCATCATCACGCCTTCAATGACGGCCTGGCCGCCGTACTGAAAGTCGGCTGGCATTTATTTCCCCCTTTCCCCACCGCACGACCCGGGCCGCGCAGTGTCAAAGAAAAGTGCGGGTAAGCAAATAGCAGAGCCCCGGCTCTGCTATCTCTGCTACTTAAGGCCATATTTTTTGCGGAACTTGTCGGCCCGACCGCCCGTCTCCACAACGCGCTGCGAGCCGGTGTAGAACGGGTGACATTTGGAGCAAATCTCCACCCGCAGCTCTTTTTTGGTTGAACCGGTCTCGAAGGTCTCGCCGCACACGCAGGCAACGCGCGCTTTCTGGTATTGGGGATGGATGCCTTCTTTCACAGGGCTCACCTCTTTCGGAATAAAGGTTATTCCAACTGTCAGGGTTTAACAGTTTACACACCTCAGTATTATAACACAGCCCACCGGTGCGAGCAACAGATTGATCGGCTTTTTGCTGCCGCAGGGTTACCTCGAAAAGCGGACGCCCGCCGGTTCATCCGGCCGCATCAGCAGCGTGGATGGGTAAAGTTACCCACTTTCAGGCCGGGAATTTCCCCCAGCATCTGCAGGAAGGCCTCCATGCCGGCCGGTTGCTCCCCTTCCAGCCCGGGCAGCCGCTCCAGCAGGTAGTCCGGGTCGATGTTCAGGTTGCGTATTTGTACCATGTCCACCGCGCCGCGCTGCAAAAATTCCTGCCAGGCGGCCATTTCTGCAGGCAGGTCGGTCAGCCCGGGCAGGGCCAGCAGATTCAGGGATATATGTACCCCCAGGGCGCGGGCCGCTTCCAGGGACCGGAACACGTCGGACAGCTGGTAGCCCGCCGGCCGGTAGTAGGCGTGGTAAACTTGCGGCCGGGCGCTGATCATGCTCACCCGCAGGGCATCCAGGCCGGCCCGGCAGATGGCCTCTACGCCCGCCGTGTGCCCGGCGTTGGTGTTCATGTTGATGGTGCCCTGGGTGACCTGGCGCCGCACCTGCTCTATAGCCTCACTCACCAGCGGCCAGGCCAGGGCCGGATCGCCCTCGCACCCCTGACCGAAGCTGATAATACCCTCCGGGCCGGCAGCTTGGAGATGCTCGCCTATCACTTCCACCACTTCGGCCAGCGCCGGCTGAAAAGTTATGCGGGCCTGGGGCGCCGGGCAGCAACCGGCGGGCTGCTGCGAGATGCAGCCCAGACAGCGGGCGTTGCAGGCCGGGGAAACCGGCACGCCGCCCTCCCAGCGCTGCAAAAAGATGTTGGTGGCGGTAAAGCACCGGTACTGCAGGGTGCAGGTGGCCAGCTGGGCCAGGATGCGGTTGCCCGGCGCGGCCGCAAGGCGCCGCTGAACCATTTGGGGCAAAGCGGGCACGTCATAATTGGCCGGGTCCCAGCGCTGCGGGTCGTCGGTCTGCCGCGCCGCCACCCACACCCGGTCTTTGTACCAGGCCACCGCGGTGTAGCCGTACAGGGGCAGGGGATTTGTCCCCGAAGGCCGGACATAGCCGGGCAGCCAGGTGCGGGTGTAGCCCTGGGGCAACAGCGCCCCTACGGCCCAGACCGGCCCGCCGCCCCGGGGATCGCTGTCCATGCGCACCAGGCGGCCTTTTTTCAGGCCCACCGGCTGGCAGCCGGGCAGCATGACCAGAGAAGCCCCGTCCGGCAGGGGGAGCAAATCGTCCGGCGTCAGCTGGGCAAAGCTGCGACCGCTGCGGCCGGCGGCTTTCAAATACGGGTGATCGAAAAAGTTTCCTTGCTCATCGCAATATAACAGGCGCAATTAACTCATCCTTTTGAAATGGTCATTATTAACCCAAAACCATTTGCGTAAAAACACAACAACCGGCCTTGCCTACCCCCTTCCAAGTAAATTATGGGCGTAAGCTGTCCGGTCGTCAATCAGATCCACATACAAAATATCCCTTGTCCGCACCTCCCGGCCCGCTGCCGCGCCCTCGCCGGGTGCTGCAACCGGTACTCCAGACGGGCTCGTTCAGGAAAGGCACACCCGCCTCGTTACGCTGCAGCGCTATCCTGTTTTACGCATACCCACCGGCGTTCGGCAGGTAGCGGGCCGGGTTTAAGGGCACGCCGTGGTGACGCACTTCCAGGTGCAGGTGGGGGCCGGTGGAACGCCCGGTGCTGCCCACCAGGGCCACGGTCTCGCCCGCGGCTACCTCCTGCCCCTCGCTCACCAGCAGCTGGCTGGCGTGGGCATACAGGGTCTGCCAGCCGGCACCGTGGTCAATGATTACCGTCAATCCGTAGGTGCCGCGCGGGCCGGCAAAGACCACCCGCCCGGCCGCCGCCGCCCGAATGGGCTGACCATAATCGGCTGCGATGTCCATGCCCTCGTGGGGTCGCCCCTGGCGCAGGCCGTAGGGCGAACTAACCCAGCCCGTTACGGGCCAGCTCAGAGCCAGTTCCAGGCGCTGTCCGCCCCGGCTGCCCGGTCCCGCTTCTTCCGCCGCCATGACGGCCGCACGACCGGTGGGGATGTACAGCAGCTGGCCGGCCGGCAAAAAGTCGGCGCTGGCCAGATCGTTGTAGCGCGCCAATTCCTGCACATCTACTTGAAAGAGCCGGGCCACCGCCCAGAGCGTATCGCCCGGCAGCACCCGGTAGGGTATTTCCCCGGCAGGGATTTTCAGCACCTGCCCGGCCGGCAGCCAGTCCGGGTCGGACAGCTGGTTGATGCTGAGCAGGCTGGCCAGGGGCAGATCGAAGCGCACCGCCAGTTCGCTTAAAGTCTCACCCGGCTGCACCTGGTATAACCACCAGCCGGTTTCGGCCTGACCGGGTGCCACCAGCCTTTCTTCCAGACTGCCGGCACAGGGCGCCGGCAAGCCGGCGGTCACCAGAGCCAGGAATAACAGCAGGAATAATATGGTTTGGCGCCGCGCGCGGGCGGCGCGCCAGATGGCCCGGGGAATGTCGCAGATGTTGTGTTTTAGCATTTGCACCACCTTCAACCGGTAAGTATAACCATATTGCAGGCGGTTTATACACCGGCCGTCCGGTCGAGAGGCCCCGGCCGGGCTTAAAAGCGGGCTCCCGGGCTTTTAGATGCGTTTGGGGTCGCCAGGGGGGGGATTGATTACCGTGCGGCGAGGAGGGCGAAAGGTCTGGATGAGCTGCGCGTTACTCCCGGTCTTTTTCACCCGGTCCAGCAGCAGTTCCATGGCTTCCAGGGCAGTCATGCCGGCCACCGCCTTGCGGAAGTGCCAGGCCCACTCCAATTCGTGCTTTTCCAGCAGCAGTTCCTCCTTGCGGGTACCCGAACGCACCACGTCGATGGCCGGAAAAATGCGCCGGTCGGCCAGGCGCCGGTCCAGGATCAGTTCCATATTGCCGGTGCCCTTGAACTCTTCAAAGATCACATCATCCATGCGGCTGCCCGTCTCGATCAGGGCGGTGGCCAGGATGGTCAGGCTGCCCCCTTCTTCCAGGTTGCGTGCCGCTCCGAAAAAGCGCTTGGGCCGGTGCAGGGAGGCCGGATCCACCCCGCCGCTCAAGGTGCGGCCGCTGGGCGCCACCACCAGGTTGTGGGCGCGGGCCAGGCGGGTAATGCTGTCCATCAGGATCACTACATCGTATTTGTGCTCCACCAGGCGTTTGGCCCTTTCCAGAGCCATGTCGGCCACCTTGACGTGGTTTTCCGCCGGCTCGTCAAAGGTAGAGGACACCACCTCGCCGTCCACCGAGCGCTCGATGTCGGTGACTTCTTCCGGCCGCTCATCAATCAGCAGCACAATCAGGTAAATCTCGGGATGGTTGGAGCGAATGCTGTGGGCAATTTCTTTTAAGAGCATGGTCTTGCCGGCTTTGGGCGGGGCGACAATCAGGCCGCGCTGGCCGCGGCCGATGGGAGCCAGCAGGTCGATGATGCGGGTGGCGTACTTGTCGGGGCTGGTTTCCAGGCGGATGCGCCGCTGCGGGTACAGGGGAGTGAACCCGTCGAAATGCAGGCGGTTGAGCGCTGCTTCGGCGGCAATGCCGTTAATCTGCTCCACGCGCAGCAGGGCGAAATAGCGCTCGCTGTCCTTGGGGCCCCGTACCTGACCGGCCACCCGGTCCCCCGTGCGCAGGTCGAAGCGGCGGATCTGGGAGGCCGATACATAGATGTCGTCATTGCTGGGCTGGTACTTGAAGGGGCGCAGAAAGCCGTAACCCTCCGGCAAAATCTCCAGCACCCCACTGGCATAAAGCAGCCCGTTTTTCTCGGTCTGCGCCTTCATGATTTCAAAGATCAGTTCTTTTTTGCGCAGACGGTAATAGCCCGGTATCTCCAGTTCACGGGCTATTTTATACAGCTCCTGCATGGTTTTGCTTTCGTATTCACTGTTGCTCACGGTGGGAAATTATAACCTCGCTTTGTGGTTTACTGGGTTGGGTCGGTGGGGACTGAGACGGAGTTTTTTCCGGGGTTTACTGCGCTGCCGGCATTTCAGAAAACGGTAGGTAAGCGCATAGCTCAGGATGAAGACCAGAGAAGCGTTCAGCACCGCTCCCAGGATAAAGGGGCGGCCCAGATGGCCCAGCCAGTTCAGCCAGTACTGCGGGTGCAGGTGACCGGTGTTGGGCATGCCCTGCCACACCGGTTGACCGCTGGCGGCACCGGCTCCCAGGAGCAGCCTTCCCACCATATAATCCAGGGTAAAAAACAGGGGAACCGCCCATTTGAAAAAGACCACCGTAACCACAGCGGCAGCAGGACTGAAGCGGAGAATGCGGGCCAGCAAGTAGGCCAGGGGGATGCTGATCACCGGTACAGGCAGGAAATCCAGGGCCAGTCCCAGAGCCACACCCAGGGCCACCCGCTGCGGCGATTCGGAGAGAGCGAGTATTTTTTGTACGGCGCTGCGCCAGTAGCCTGGCAATTTTTCCCTCACGGCGTGCTCAAGGTGCCTCCTGTCGTATTGTGCCGCTGCGGGCCGCCTCACCCGTCCAGCACCGGACGCGGCCACACCAAACCGCCCGGCCGGACAGCCGCACAAAAGCTATCCGCGCTTATTGGGCAAGTACAGTATAACCGCCGGCAAACGCACCGTCAAGTGCCGTTTGGCCCGGCCGGCTGCAGCAGGGCGGCTGGACCAGGCCGGCGCCGTGGGATACCCGCTGCCGCAGCTGGCAACAGAAAACGGGTGCGCCTGGGCACACCCGTTTTGATTATTTCGCTACCCCGGGCACTTTTTTCCAGTCGGCCAGGAATTTCTCCACCCCCGCCTCGGTGAGGGGGTGCCGGAACATTTGCATCAGCACAGCATAGGGCACTGTGGCAATGTGGGCACCGGCCAGGGCCGCCTGCAGCACATGCAGGGGGTGGCGGATGCTGGCAGCGATGATGCGGGTGCTGAAGCGGTAATTGTGGTAAATGGTGACGATTTCCTCAATCAGCTGCATGCCCTCCTGGCTGACGTCATCCAAGCGTCCCACGAAGGGGCTGACATAGGTGGCACCGGCCAGGGCGGCCAAAAGGGCCTGGTTGGCCGAAAAAACCAGGGTGACATTGGTCTGGATCTGCCGGGCGGCCAGCTCCCGCACTGCTTTCAGGCCTTCCGGCAACATGGGGATCTTGATCACCACATTGGGGTGGATTTGGGCCAGCTCCCCGGCCTCGCGCACCATGCCTGCAGCATCGGTGCTGATCACTTCAGCGCTGATAGGGCCGTCCACAAGGGCAGTGATTTCGCGCACCACGGTCTTGAAGTCACGTCCTTCCCGGGCAATCAGGGAAGGGTTGGTGGTGACGCCGCTGATGACACCCAGGGATGCGGCCTGTTTGATCTCCTCAATGTTGGCGGTATCCAGAAACAGTTGCAAGCGCTCTTACGCCCCTTTCCGGCAATCAGCTTTATTCAGCCCGATCATATGAATTGTCTGCAACGGGGGGTTTCTGTTCTTACGCCTTGCCGCTGCTGCCGAACAGACGGATCTTCTCCCGGATGATTTCGGTAGCCGCCTCCCGGGCGGGGCCCAGAATTTTGCGCGGATCGATTTCCTCGGGATGGGCGTCCACCACCCGGCGGGCAGCCGCCACAAAGGCCTCGCGAATGTTGGTGTCTATGTTCACCTTGCGCACGCCTAATGCGATGGCCCGGCGGATGGCCTCATCGGGCACGCCCGAGGAGCCGTGCAGCACAATGGGCACCTGGACCAGGGAGCGCACTCTGGCCAGCCGGTCGAAATCCAGCCGGGGCTCCCCTTTGTAGCGGCCGTGGGCCGTGCCGATGGCGATGGCCAGGCTGTCCACGCCGGTCTGCTCCACAAAGTACCTGGCTTCCTCCGGGTCGGTAAGCATGGCTTCCCAATCGGCCACGCTGATGTCGTCCTCGGTACCACCTATTTTACCCAGCTCGGCTTCTACCGATACGCCCACCGCCCGGGCCACGGCCAGCACCTGGCGGGTGAGGGCGATGTTTTCCTCCAGGGGCAGTTTGGAACCGTCAATCATCACCGAGCTGAAACCGGCCCGGATGCACTGCATCACCTGGGCAAAGCTGGTGCCGTGGTCCAAGTGCAGGGCCACGGGCACGCTGGCCTTTTCGGCAGCCTGGCGGGCCATGGCCACAATGAAGTCCAGACCGGCGTACTTGATGGCCCCCTGGCTGGCCTGCAAAATTACGGGCGCCCTTTCGGCCTCGGCGGCCGCTACAATGGCCTGTACAATCTCCATGTTGTTGCAGTTGAAGGCGCCCACGGCGTACTGGCCTTCCTCGGCCCGTTTGAGCAACACGTCAACCGGTACAAAAGGCATGTTTGACCAAACCTCCTTGCTGATGTTGGTTTGCTGGAAATGGATACTGGTGTCAGCAGGATTCCCTATACCTACAGTTTTATCACCAATCATATCATATCCCGCTACCATTGTTTCCAAGCATGACCGCGGACCGAACCCTGCGGGTCAGCCCGCCGGACCAGTCCTCGGGCTCAGGCACCTCCGGCGGTGCCCCACCTGCCGCCGCGCTGCTGACCCGCTCTGGCCAGCAGGCCTTTCACCAGATAGCGCACTTCGTGGATGTCAAAGGGTTTAGCCAGATAGTGACTCACTCCCAGTTCCTTGATGTTTTTCAATGTTTCCAGTTCACTGTAAGCCGTCATCACCACCACTGCCAGGTCGGGGTAGCGCTCGCGCAGCAGGCACAGGGTATCCACCCCGTCCAGGCCCGGCATCTTCAAATCCAGCAGCACAACGGCCGGCCGGTGCCATTCGATCATCACCAGCGCCTCCCGTCCACCGGCGGCAGCCAGAACGCAGGGACACACATCGGCAAGCGCTTCACAGAGCAGCCGGCGCAGGCCGGGTTGATCATCCACCACCAGTACGCTGTTAACATTTCCGCCCATCGGCTCTCTCACCGTCCCCCTTTAATACCCCTTAAGCTACATGCTCCCTCCAGGCACGGTTTGCCCCATTAAATGTTCAGGCTGCTGTTCAGGTAATTTGTTAAACAGTCAGTTTTTCCTTTTCTGCATCCTGAACGGTTAATCCTGCCGGCCCGGCCGCCTGCCGAGGAAAATTTTTCTTGTATTTTCTTGTCAAAAAAAACAGCCGCGCACACCGGCGGGCTGTAATCGGGTGATCTGAACGGGTAAATGTTGTCGAAACAAGGCAGACTAGAACTTGCCGCAGCCGCCCAGAGCGGCACCCACGAATTCCCGAAACAGGGGATGGGGCCGGTTGGGACGGGACTTGAACTCGGGGTGGAACTGGGTACCTAAAAACCAGGGGTGACCGGGCAGCTCCACAATTTCCACCAGATAGCCGTCGGGCAGAGTGCCGCTGAAAACCAGGCCGGCCGCCGCCAGCTCATTCCGGTAGGTGTTGTTCAATTCGTAGCGGTGGCGGTGCCGCTCATAGATGATTTCCTCAGCGTAAGCCCGGTGGGCCAGACTACCGGGCAGCAGCCGGCAGGGGTAACGGCCCAGGCGCATGGTGCCGCCCATGCGGTCCAGATCCTTCTGCTCGGGCAGCAGGTCAATCACCGGGTGCCGGGTATCCTGGCTGAACTCGGCGCTGTTGGCATCGGCCCAGCCCAGCACATGGCGGGCATACTCCACCACGGCCAGCTGCATGCCCAGGCAGATGCCCAGGAAGGGAATGCCCCTTTCCCGAGCGTACCGGATGGCGCTGATCTTGCCCTCGATGCCCCGGTCGCCAAAGCCGCCCGGCACCAGGATGCCGTGCACTTGCTCCAGATAGGGTTCCACGGCCCGCCCTTCCAGTTCTTCGGAATTGATCCACTTGATCTGCACCGCCGCACCGTGGTGCAGTCCGGCATGGCGCAGGGCCTCGGCCACGCTGAAATAGGCATCGGGCAGGGCCACGTACTTGCCCACCAGGCCGATAGTGACCGTGCGGGAAAGGCTTTTCATGCGCTGCACCATGTCCCGCCACTCGGCCAGATCGGGCGGCTGACAGCGCAGGCCCAGGCGGCTGATCACCTTGTCCGCCAGCCCCTCTTCCTCCAGCATCAGGGGCACTTCATAGATGGAGGGCGCGTCCACCGCCTGAAAAACCGCATCCCGGTCGGTATCGCAAAAGAGAGCGATCTTGTCGGCCAGCTCGCGGGAAAAGCGCTTTTCGGTGCGGCAGACAATGATGTCGGGCTGAATGCCGATGCTGCGCAGTTCCTTGACGCTGTGCTGGGTGGGCTTGGTTTTGAACTCGTTGGCCACCCGCAAATAGGGCACCAGGGTGACGTGGATATAGAGCACATTCTCCCGGCCCATGTCGGTGCGCAACTGGCGGATGGCTTCCAGGAAAGGCAGAGATTCAATGTCCCCCACGGTTCCGCCAATTTCGGTAATGACCACATCGGGAGCGCCTTCCACCGCCAGGCGGCGCACCCGCTCCTTGATTTCATTGGTGATGTGGGGAATGACCTGCACCGTGGCTCCCAGGTAGTCGCCCCGGCGCTCCTTGTTCAGCACCGACCAGTAGATGCCCCCGGTGGTGACGTTGCTGCTGCGGGTCAGGTTGATGTCGATAAAGCGCTCATAGTGTCCTAAGTCCAGGTCGGTCTCCGCCCCATCGTCGGTCACAAACACCTCGCCGTGCTGGTAGGGACTCATGGTGCCCGGGTCGATGTTGATGTATGGATCCAGCTTTTGGATGGCAACTTTCAAGCCACGGCTTTTGAGCAAACGTCCCAGCGAGGCGGCGGTAATCCCCTTGCCCAGGGAGGACACCACCCCGCCGGTGACAAAGATGAACTTGGCCATGCTAGCCTCCCGCTTTCTGGTATGTTAATTTGATCTTGTCTTGGGCTCACTTTTCCTATTCTAATGGCCTGCATGAGACAAGTCAACAACTTCCACAACACATTTCTTAACCCAATAGCCGGTTGGGCCTGGCCCGGTAAAGCGAGTATTACCCTGCTCACTTTCCCTCTCTTATCTCCACAGCTTAATTCAGGCGGGAAACCAGCCAGTAGCCCAGGAAAAGTCCCACAATGCCCATCACCCCGGCCAGGGTGGGCGGAGCGGGCACGGGCAGGCGCAGCCGGGCAAACAGCGCCCCCACTACAAAACCGGCCAGGATGGAGAGCAGAATATCTTTAACTGTTTCTGGCACCGGTAATCATCCTCGCATTCTATTGAGCAGCCGGCGGCAGCGCCGGGAGCACTGGCCGGTGGTCAAATCCTCCGGCCGGATTGCCCCTGCTTTCCGGGCTCTACATGCTTTCCGGGGCGGAAAGGCCCAAAAGGCGCAGGCAGTTGGCCAGCACCTGGCGGGTGGCCTGTACCAGCACCAGGCGGGCCGCTGTCAGCCGTTCGTCTTCGGTGAGCACGCGGTAGCTGTTGTAAAAGCTGTGGAACAGGCCGGCCACCTCGTGCACATAGCGGGCCAGACGGTGGGGGGCCAGGTCGCGGGCGCACAGGGCGATCTCCTCAGGCAGGTCGGCCAGGCGGCGGGCCAGGGCCAGTTCGGCCTCGGCGGTGAGGCAGCTTAAGTCCACCTGCGCCGGGTTGGGCAGGCTGCCCCCCTGCTGGGCCAGCTGGCGCAGGATGCTGCAGATGCGGGCGTGGGCGTACTGGATGTAGTAGACCGGGTTTTCGTTGCTCTGGGAGCGGGCCAGATCCAGGTCGAAGTCCAGGTGGCTGTCCGCGCTGCGCATAACAAAGAAGTAGCGGGCGGCATCCCGGCCCACTTCCTCCACCAGTTCGTCCAGGGTGACAAACTGGCCGGTACGCTTGCTCATGCGCACAATTTCGCCCTTCTTGTACAGCCGCACCAGCTGCATGATCATGATTTGCAGGTTGTCCGGGTTGTAGCCCAGGGCAGCCACCGCCCCTTTCATGCGCGGCACGTGGCCGTGGTGGTCGGCCCCCCAGATGTCGATGACCCGGTCAAAGCCCCGCTGGAACTTGTTCATGTGGTAGGCGATGTCGGCAGCGAAGTATGTAGGAATGCCGTTCTGGCGTACCAGCACTTCGTCCTTTTCCACGCCGAACTCGCGGGCCTTAAACCAAAGAGCGGATTCATGTTCGTACAGGTAACCGCGCTGGCGCAGGATGTCGATGGCCTGCTGCACTTTGCCGCTGTCGTGCAGGCTTTGCTCGGAAAACCAGACATCGTAATGCACACCGAAATTGGCCAGGGAATTTTTAATGGCTGTTAATTTTTCATTTAAAGCAAATTCGGTCAGGGCGGCCCGTCGCTCTTCCGGGCTGGCCTTAAGATAGCGGTCGCCGTGCAGGGCAATGAAGTTTTTCACTGTATCCACTATATCCTCGCCGTGGTAGCCTTCCTCGGGCACGGCGGCGTCGTAGCCCAGCTGCTGCAAATAGCGCGCCTCCAGGGAAGCGCCAAAGTGCAGGATCTGGTTGCCGGCATCGTTGATGTAGAACTCGCGCGTCACCTCATAGCCGGCAAAGTCCAACAGAGCGGCAATGCTGTCGCCCAGGGCGGCTCCCCGGGCATTGCCCATGTGCAGAAGACCGGTGGGGTTGGCGCTAACGAACTCCACCTGGATTTTCTGCCCCCGGCCCAGGTCCAGCCGGCCGTAGTTTTCCCCGGCAGCGATGATTTCCGGCAGAGCGGCCAGCACCCAGGCGGGGCGCAGGTAAAAATTGATAAAGCCGGGCCCGGCTATCTCGGTTTTCTGCAGCGGCAAAGCGGCTGCCGGCAGGTGGCTGAGAATGATTTCGGCAATCTGGCGGGGAGCACGGCGGGCCGGCCGGGCCAGCAGCATGGCCAGGTTGGTGGCGAAATCGCCGTGTTCTTTCTCCCGCGGCACTTCCACCACAAAGGCGGGCATTTCCATAGGCGGCAGTTCACCGGCCGCCACAGCCCGCCGGACGGCTTTTTCCAGGGCGGCCGCAATGCCGCCGCGCACTCTTTCTACCAGGTAGTTCATACTGGATGCACTCCTTAACTGCGATGTGGATAGGTCTTGGCGTAAATCATGGTAAAATTATAGTACGAATGCGGGGGAAAAGCCAGAGCTTTGGGGATCTCCGGCCGGGGGAAAACAAACCGGCCCGCCAGAGCGGGCCGTGTCTTGACAGAGCGTTGCGACTGATGGATAATAAAAATGGGAATACTGGTAACAGGAAGCGGCTCGTGTGCCCACCTACCAGGGCTTATTTACCTTGAACCTCTGAAGCTGCGGCAACAGTTTCAGAGGTTTTGGTTTTATTTACCCCTGTTGGTTAGCTGAACAACGAGGGTAAGCAGGAGCAATAGCGCAATAGCTATTTGTACAGCATCGTTTACTGTAAGCATCCCGCCTCACCCCCTTTCATGGATGTAACCATCCCCGGCAGGTGAGGCCCGTCCTGTACCAGTTATTCCCGTTAATTAATTATAAGGTATATCAGAGCAGTTAGCTACAAAATCAACTAGGCAAAGGTAAACATCACCGTGTTTTTTCAACCCTTCCGGTACTCATACCCGGCGGCGAAGGCGGCCAGGTTGACCTCCAAAAGGCGCGGCGGCACGGTTTGCTGGAGCGCCTGCTCCCACAGGGCGCGCTCCAGGGGCAGGCGGGCGGCCAGCGCCCCCACCAGCACCACATTGGCCGCTTTGGCATTGCCACACTGCAGGGCGGCCTGCAGGGCGTCAATGACCAGCGTATCGGGTACCCGGGCGGCGATGTAGCCGGGAATGTTCTCCGGATAGGCGGCCAGTCCGGCCAGCACCGGCACGGGATAGATCGCCTGGCTGCTCAGAATCATGGTGCCGCCCGGCTTTAAGTAGCTTAGCCAGCGCAGCCCTTCCAGCTGCTCAAAGGCCAGGATGATATCGGTACGCCCTTCTTCCACCATGGGAGAGCTCACCGCACTGCCCAAACGCACATGGGTGACCACGCTGCCTCCCCGCTGGGCCATACCGTGGATTTCCGACATTTTGATGTCATAGCCGGCCGCGGCGGCGGCATGCACCAGAATTTTGCTGGCCAGGATGGTACCCTGGCCGCCCACGCCCACCAGCAGAATGTCCAGTTTTTCAAGCATTGGTCTCCCCCCTTTGGGCGGCCTGCAGGGCGGCGAACTTGCACACCTGCACGCACAGATTGCAACCGATACAGGCGATGCTGTCCACCCGGCATTTCTTGTCCACCACGGACAGGGCCGGACAGCCCAATTTCAGACAGGTTTTACAACCGGTGCATTTTTCCTCGTCCACCGCCACCGGGTGGGGGGGCAGTTTACGCAGCAGCACACAGGGCCGGCGGGCGATGATCACAGCCGGGCAGTCGGCGGCCAGGGCTTCTTCCAGGGCCTGCTGCAGCGCTTTCAAGTCCAGCGGGTCCACAGTGGCCACATGGTTCACACCCAGGGCCCGCACCAGCGCTTCCAGATCCACCGCCGGGGCTTCCTGGCCCAGCAGGGTGCGCCCGGTAGCCGGGTGGTCCTGGTGGCCGGTCATGGCCGTAGTGCGGTTGTCCAGAATGAGCACTACACTGTTGCCCCGGTTGTAGACCACATTGACCAGCCCGGTGAGACCCGAGTGCATAAAGGTGGAGTCGCCAATCACGGCCACGGTGCGGCGGGCCAGCCCGGGAGCTACCCGGGAGATGCCGTGAGCCATGCCAATGCTGGCCCCCATGCACACGCAGCTGTCGATACCGGCCAGGGGGGGCAGGCCGCCCAGGGTGTAGCAGCCGATGTCACCGGTCACCAGCAGTTTCATTTTGCTGAGCAAATAGAAGACGCCACGGTGCGGGCAGCCGGCGCACAGCACGGGCGGGCGCACCGGCGGGGCGGGCATGTCCGAGAGATCGGGGGCGCCGGCTGCGGCCGCAGCGGGCAGGATGCCGGCCTGCTGCAGGCAGCGGCGCAAAAGGGCCGTGCTGAACTCGCCCACGGCCGGGAAGATGGCCTTGCCTTCGCAGGTGATGCCCCACTGCTTGAGGTGCTCTTCCAGGAACGGTTCCACTTCCTCTACCACCAGCAGCCGGTCCACGGAGGCGGCAAATTTTCTAATCAACTGCTCAGGCAGCGGGTAGGTGAGCCCCAGCTTGAGGATGCTGGCTCCGGGCAGCAGTTCTCTGACATACTGGAAGCTGATGCCCGAGGTGATCACGCCGATTTTGCCCTCGCCGGGGTATATTTTGTTCACCGGAACGGTTTCGGCGTACTCTTTTAAGGCGCTCAGCCGCTGCTCCAGGGACTGGCGGCGCAGCCGGCCGAAGGCGGGCACCATGAGCCATTTCTGCACGTCCTTCTGGTACGGGCGCAGTTCGGCCTCCTGCCTTTCTCCCAGTTGCACGAAGCTCTGGGAGTGGGCCACCCGGGTGGTGGTGCGCAGGATGACCGGGATGTCGAAGCGCTCGGCTATCTCCAGGGCCAGGCCCACCATGTCTTTGGCCTCCTGGCTGTCGGAGGGCTCCAGCACGGGCACTTTGGCCAGGCGGGCGTAGTGGCGGGTGTCCTGTTCGTTTTGCGAGCTGTGCATGCCGGGATCGTCGGCGGCCACCAGCACCAGACCGCCGTTCACCCCGGTATAGGCCAGGGTGAGCAGCGGGTCGGCGGCCACGTTCACCCCCACGTGCTTCATGGTCACCAGGGCGCGGGCCCCGGCCAGGGAGGCACCGATGGCCACTTCCAGGGCCACCTTTTCGTTGGGAGCCCATTCGGCGTAGATGCCCGGGTAGCGGGCGAAGTTTTCCAGGATTTCGGTGCTGGGGGTGCCGGGGTAGCCCGCCCCCAGGCGCACGCCGGCTTCGTAAGCCCCCCGGGCAATGGCTTCATTGCCCGTCATCATTTTGCGGGTCATCTATAACACCTGCCTTTGGCTAATGCTATGGTGTATACTTACTGGTGTGTTTTTCCTGAGCAAGCCTGTCTGGAGTAACAGACTGAAGTTCAATCTGCGCGGCATTGTCCACGCTCTCTCCATACTACGCACCGACGGCACAACGGCGCGGCAGCGGGCTGCACCGGCGCGGTGCTCGTATGCGGCATGGTACCAATTGCCATTCTATGCCAGGCGTATAGCACTTCAGTTTCGCATCAGCTGCAGCATGCTTTTAGCCCCGCCACTTCGCACCGCGGGTGCAGCGACCTCGCCGCGCCTGTGCCGTTACCGGTGCTTCGTAAGTCGTTCGCTATGGACAACTGCCGCGCCATGAAAATTTGACCAGACCAACTTACATTCCACGATACCTGCACATTAACCAGTACCGTCCTAAGGCCGGCGCAGATCAATCACCCGCCTGGCCTTGCCCTGGCTGCGCTCAATGGAGTGCGGCTCTAAAAGGCGCACCCGCGGGCCGATGGACAGCACGCTCTGCAGGCGGGTCTTGATGCGCCGTTCCAGTTCCTCCAGATCGCGGAACTGGCCGGTGAAAGCCTCTTCGGTCAGTTCCACCTGCACTTCAATATAGTCCAGGTACCCCTTCTTGCCCAGGATAATCTGGTAATGGGGAGCAATGCCCTCGATGGACATGAGCACACTCTCAATCTGCGAGGGGAAAACGTTGACGCCCGAGACAATGAGCATATCGTCGCTGCGCCCGCTCACCTTGCGCATGCGCAGGGTGGTGCGGCCGCAGGCGCAGGGCTGCGCGGTGAGCACGGTGATGTCCTTGGTGCGGTAGCGGATCAGGGGCAGGGCTTCTTTGGTCAGGGTGGTGATCACCAGCTCGCCCTCCTGCTCCAGGCCCAGGGGCTGGCCGGTGTGCGGGTCAATCACCTCGGCCAGGAAATGGTCCTCGGAAATGTGCATCCAGCCCGGACAATGGCCGCATTCGCCGGCCACCCCGGGACCGATGATTTCGCTCAAGCCGTAGTTGTCGGTGGCCTTGATGCCCCAGGCCGCCTCCAGCTCGCGGCGCATTTCCTCGGTCCAGGCTTCAGCGCCGAAAAGACCCAGCCGCACGGGCAGCGCTACCGGGTCCACGCCCATGCCCCGGGCCACCTCGGCCAGGTGCAGGGCGTAGGAAGGCGTGCCCACCAGTACAGTAGTGCCGAAGTCCTGCATCAGGGTGATCTGCTTTTCGGTGTTGCCCACCGAGGCCGGGACAATGGCCGCTCCCACCTTTTCCAGCCCGTAGTGGAGGCCGAAGGCTCCCGTGAACAGGCCATAGCCAAAAGTAATCTGGGCGATGTCGCCGCTGGTCACGCCGGCCTGGGTGACCATGCGGGCCACCAGTTCGGCCCAGGTGTGCAGGTCGGCTCTGGTGTAGCCCACCACGGTAGGCTTGCCCGTGGTACCCGAGGAGGCGTGCAGGCGGACAATCTGCTGCATGGGCACGGCAAACAGGCCGTAGGGGTAGTTTTCCCGCAGGGCGTCCTTGGTGGTGAAGGGCAGGCTGGCCAGATCCGCCAGGCTGCGCACATCCTCCGGCCTAACTCCTCTTTCATCAAAAAGCTGCCGGTAAAAGGGAACCCGGTCGTACACCCGGGCCACAACCTGCTGCAGGCGCTGCAGTTGCAGCGCCTGCATTTGTTCTCTCTCCATACACTCGTGCTGGGGATCCCAGATCATGTGCTTTCCACTTCCTTGGCTGTTGTGAGCAAATATGCCTTATCGGTCGGAGCCAGGGCTCCGAAAACTTTTTCCACATGCTCGCCGCTTAAAGCGGGGGTAACCAGACTGACCAGGGGCAGCACCAGCAGGGGGGCCAGCATGGCCGCACAGCCAATCTGGGGAATTACGGCCGGGTTGAGCTTGAAGTACAGCGATCCTACCACGGCCACGGTCAGGCCGGTGAGGCCGGCCGCCCAGGCCCCGGCCGGGGTAGCGCCGCGCCAGAACAACCCGTACAGGTAGGGGGCCAGGAAGAACCCGGCTACCGCGCCCCAGGACATGGCCATCAGGCTGAGGATGATGGCCGGCTTGAGTAGGGCGATAAGCAGCGACAGGGCGATGAACACGGCGCACAGCAGGCGCATCAGGTTAATGCCGCTGCGCGGGCTAAGCCTGATGCCCAGGGCCGCCGTCAGGTCGATGGAGATGCTGGAAGCGCTCACCAGCACCAGCGAGGCCAGGGTGGACATGGAAGCCGAGAGCACCAGCAGCAGAATCACCGTGGCCGCCAGTTCGGGCAGCAGGTTTTTCAGCAACATGGGCATGAGCAGATCGGGAGTGGGCTTGCCGCTCACCGGATCTACCGGCAGCTTGTCGAAAAAGAGATGGGTCATGGAGCCGGTAAAATAGGCGCCAAAAGTGATTAGCAGGGCAAACAGGCTGGCCACAATCATGGCCCGGCGGATGGCCGCCTCATCGCGAATGGCGTAAAACTTCTGCACCATCTGGGGCATCCCCCAGGGGCCCAGGCTGGTGAGCAGCACCAGGGACAAAAGGGCCAGCCCGCCGCCCGCCGGACCGAAGGGGCTGACCAGGGCCGGATTTTGCGTCTTGAGAGCGGGCAAAAAGCCCTTCAGGCCACCCACCTGGGGTGCGTGCAGCACATAGTAGAGCAGCATAGCCACACCGCCAATCATCACCAGGCCCTGGATAAAATCGGTCAGGGCCACCGCCCGGTAACCGCCCAGTACCAGGTACAGTCCGGTGAGCACGCACATGAAAACCGCCACATACAGGTAGGGTATGCCGAAGATCTGATTGAACAGGTAACTGAGACCCATGTACACCGAAGCCGAGTAGGGCACCAGGAAGATGAAGATCACCAGAGCGGAGAAAATTTTCAGGTTGTTGTCCCGGTAGCGGGCGCCCAGAAATTCGGGCATGGTCATGGCCCCCAGACGGGTGGTCATGAGCCGGGTACGCCGGGCCAGTACCAACCAGGCCAGCAGGCTGCCCAGCAGCGTGTTGCCCAGTACAATCCACAGCGAGGACAGGCCGAAGCCCCAGCCCACCTTGCCGGCGTAACCAATAAAAATAACTGCTGAAAAGTATGTGGTGCCGTACGCGAAGGCCGACAGCCAGGGACCCACTCCCCGGTCGCCCAGGAAAAACTCCTGCACCGTACGCGCCCGGCTCATGCTGTAGAGCCCGCAGCCCAGCAGCACAGCCACAAAAATACCCAGCAGTAGCAGTTTCATACCTACCATCCTCCCATACTTCATATTAAATTTGGGGCGCCGGCACCGGGCGCTGCCCGGTGCCGCGCGACAATGCTATATTTTATTCGGCATCCCCGGCCATTTTCCTGCCCCATGGAGGAAAATTTATTTTCCAACAACCTTTTCGTACTGAATCAGGATAACAGTAGCTTCTTCTGAATGTTACCGGCAAACTTTTTTAAATCGGAAATATTCCTGTGCCATATGGCATAAAGAATTTCCGGGTCGATTCGGGCATAACTGTGCACAATTAAGTTTCTAAAGCGGGCCATTTTCTTCCAGGTATCCAGGTCGCCAGCCGGCAAATATTTATTTTCTACCAGTACCACAAATATATCTTTATTATCTTCCGGTTCCCTCAGCTTGTCACTGGAAATAATGTGACTACCAATATCCAGGCAGCACTCTATGGCCAGGTGCAAAGTTCTTTCTACGTAGCGGCGTAGCATTTTGTTACCGTTGAACTCCTCGAAACTGACACCGCACTCGCCTTCCAGATCAGATATATATTCGGCCAGATATTTCAGTTTCTCAGAAATGACCTGGCGGTCCACCATGCCCTACCCCTCCCCGCTCAAGAACTGCATCAAAACGCGGTTGCGCCGTTCATAGATACGTTGCATGTCGAAGTAGTGGCGACGGGCCGCAACTTCGAACTGCACCCGGCTCTGGGGATTATTCTCCACAATGCAGCGGCCGCATTTCAGCACCTGGTGCTGTAGTACTGACGGAATTTCCCGCATATCCACCAGGTCCACACGGCGTCCCAGTAGCGATTCCAGTTCCAGCGCCATGGTCAGCAACCGGTCGAAGCGGGCCAACTTGCCACCCGCCCTGCTGTCAAAAAGTACCGCCAAATCCACATCGCTTTTGGCTCGCCACTCGCCTCTGGCTGCCGAACCGAATAGATACACCGCGTCTATGCCGGGGCTGGCCTTAAAGTAGGCCTTAATCTGTTCCATCAGCCTTTCTGGCACGCTCACCCCACCCCATTACCACGCTGATATTTTCATTATAGCACTACCGTCCGGGACCATCACTAGCTAACAGGGCTAATATTGCCTGGTACTTGTCATTTCTGTCCGGCAACTGTTTAAAACATGAGATAATAATGCTCCCGGGCGTTCAGCCCCGGGAGCTGTATCTTTGTCAATCCGAACAGCTCAAATGGATTATAACACCATTTAGCTACATATTCACTACCGCCCGCACCCGCACGCCGCGCTTTTGGACAAAGCGGGCCATGCGGCGCAGGGCTTCGCCCAGGTCATCCAGCGAGGAGGCGTAGGACAGGCGCACGTGGCCCTCGCCGCTGGGGCCGAAGGCATTGCCGGGCACCAGGGCCACTTTTTCCTCCCGCAGCAGCGCTTCCGCAAACTCCTCCGAGGACAGGCCGGTGGGCGTGATGTCGGGGAAGGCGTAAAAGGCGCCGCCCGGCTCAAAACAGGGCAGGCCCATTTCCCGCAGCCCCTGTACCACCAGGTGGCGGCGGCGGCTGTACTGCTGCACCATTTTCTGCATGCTCTCCCGGCCGTTCTGCAGGGCTTCCAGCGCGGCCATCTGGGCGGTGATGGGCGCGCAGAGCATGGTGTACTGGTGGATCTTGGTCATGGCGGCAATGAAATCGGCGTTGGCGGCCACATAGCCCACCCGCCAGCCGGTCATGGCGTAGGCTTTGGAAAAGCCGTTTAGCAGCACGGTGCGTTCCTGCATGCCGGGCAATGAGGCCAGGCAGGTGTGCTGTCCCACATAGGTTAGCCGGTCGTAAATTTCGTCCGAAATGACTATCAGATCATGGGCGCGGGCTACTTCGGCCACCTCCAGCAAATCCCGGCGCCCCATGACCGCTCCGGTGGGATTGTTGGGATAGCAGAGCAGCAGCACCTTGCTGCGCGGCGTGATGTGTTTTTCCAGGGTGTCCGCCGTCAGGCGGAAGCTGTTCTCCATGCTGGTGGGCATGGTCACGGGCACCCCGCCGGCCATGAGCACACAGGGGGCATAGGACACATAGGAGGGCTCGGGGATGAGCACTTCATCCCCCGGGGCCAGCAGGGCCCGCATGGCCAGGTCCAGCCCTTCGCTCACGCCCACCGTGACCAGCAGTTCGCGCCGGGCGTCGTAAGTCACGCCGTAAGTGAGGTCCAGGTCCCGGGCGATGGCTTCGCGCAGTTCCAGCAGACCCTGGTTGGAAGTATACATGGTGTAACCCTTTTCCAGGGCATAGATGCAGGCCTCCCGGATGTGCCAGGGGGTGATGAAGTCGGGCTCGCCCACCCCCAGGGAAATGACGCCCTTCATTTCGGCCACCAGGTCGAAAAACCGCCGGATGCCCGAAGGCGGCATGTGGCGCACTACGGGGTTGAGCTTTTCGCTCCAGTCTCTTTTACCGGTCATGGGGAAATCACCAGCCTCCTGTCCTCTTCTTCGTTCTCCAAAATCACGCCGTCCTGCTTGTAGGTCTTGAGCACAAAGTGGGTGGTGGTGCTGACCACTCCCTCAATGGTGGCCAGGCGGGTGGCCACAAAGTTGCTCACCTCGCGCATGTTGCGCCCCTCCACGATTACGGCCAGGTCGTAGGCGCCCGACATCAGGCGCACACTGCGCACTTCGGAAAAGCGAGAAATGCGCTCGGCCACGGCGTCATAGCCCACGTCGCGCTGCGGCTGGGTGCGCACCTCGATAAAGGCGCAGACCCTTTCCTCGCCCACCTTCTCCCAGTTGACCAGCGCCAGGTAGCCGGTAATTACTTTGCGCTCCTCCAGTTCCCGCACCCGCCGGGCTACGTCCTCTACATCCATATTCAGCATAAAGGCGATTTCGTGCAGGGAAATGCGGGCGTTTTCCTCCAGGATGGCCAGAATTTCTTTGTCCAGGTTATTTGACGGAACGGGCAATTTCTCTCACCGCCTTGTTGGTAAATAATGACATATGGCTTGGGGCCGGTTCCGGTCTGCGGCGCTTGCCCTCCCGGCCACCGGCGGCCAAATAAAAAGCTCCCGTCCCGGCAAGGGACGAGAGCATGACTTCCCGTGGTACCACCCCTGTTGGTATACCGGCCGCAAAATAACGGCCCGGAAACTGGCCGCCGCATCTGCTGCGCGCCCTTTCCGGCAGTCAGTATACCCGCTTGGCTCCCCGGTAACGGCGGGGTATCCGGCCTGCTTCCTGCGGCTGATGCCGCTCTGGCAGGCGCTCCGGGCCGGCCCGAACAGTGCTGGTCTGCCGGGCTCGCACCCACCCCGGCTCGCTGCTGACCGCTGGCTGTCCTTCTCTCCCATCATTGCTGTTCAGCAATATTCAAAAGTATGCATATTTTAGCATGGTCCGCCCGGTACGTCAATGCCTCTTCCGGCCATATTTCCGCCTCTGGCGCCTTTCACCGCCCATTGAGACGAGGTTGCAGAGCAAGGTGCCTTTGGCCCGCGGTGCCCGGATGCAGACAAACCCTAATACTATGGCTTAAATTTGCAGGTGTGCTCTGCCTGAGCGAGCCCATCTGGCGTACCGGTCGCAGCACCTGCTAAATGGTCAGGACACCGCCTCCGGTACGTACCAGGCGCAGGATTTTTTCCTCGGCGGCGGTGTGGGCATTGATGTAGATCAGATATACATCGTTGCCCAGCTGGCCCTTGAATTCATAGGCCAGCACCTCTTTGTCAGGCGTTGTGGGTATAATTACCAGCCGCCCGGAGCTGACATTTTCCAGGTGCGGGGACAGGCGCTGCCGGGCCAGTTCTGGCGTCAGCGCGGGCCGGGTGGGCCGGCTGTCCACATGATTTTGCCAGTAATTCCTGGCCTCAAAGGCCACCACCTGGCCGTTGTCCAGGGCCACCCCCACTTTGAGCAGGTCGGGGTAGACCAGCACACCCTGCGGTGTTTTGTAAACGTAGTTGATCAGCAATACGTTGCTCTGCGTTTCGTAATAATTGGGCTCCAGATTGGTCAAGCCGCGTTCTTTCAGAAATTGGTTGGCCCGCTGCAGCGCCTGGGTGGTCGAAATTCTTTTGTCGCCCAGCGGACGGGTGTTGATCATCCACAACACCCGTCCGCCCTGCCGGGTCACACCCACCAGCACCCGCTCGCCGCGCCGCAGCGGCCGGCCGGCCATCTCCACCCGGTACACCGGTATATTGCCCCGGTCCAGCCTGATTTCGCCAAAGGAATATTCCCGCCCAGGAGTGCGCTGGATGAATTTGGAGGCGGTCTGCCGGGCCTGTTCCAGGCTGACCGTACCTGCCGGCAGGCCGCGCGGTTTCCTGGCCGCCAGGTGATCGGAAAAGGGACCGTCGTAGATCAATACGGGCATATTTTTCATTTTGTCGCTGATCTCGGCAAAATTGCTGTCAGCCAGCCGGGGGGCCTCTTTTAGCAGGCCCTTTTTGCGGCTGCCGGCCAGCTCGCTCATGGTCATGCTGCCGTCGGCGATGCTGGTTTCAATAGCGCGCAGATCCTCGTGCAAACTGCTCACCCGGCTGTAGAGCTCTTTTAAGGTCTTCCACTGCTCTTCGGAAAGGGGCTTGCCGGCTGCCGCCTGCCGGGCCAGACTGCCGGAAAAGTCGCTGACCTGGTTTAAGAACTTGCTGATGCGCCCGGAGGCGGCGGCGGGCACAGGCAGCTGGGCCAGTTCCCGCTGGGCTATATCGGCCTGCTGCCACAGGTTCATAAACAGGTTTAAATCCATGCGGCTGTCCTGACCAATCAGGCTTTTGGACAGCAGCACCTCCACCCCCTGCACATTGTACACCAGCTCATAAAAGGCGCGCTGGTATTTGTTGCGCAACGCCGTCTCCAGTTCGGCCCGGCCCCGCTGCTGGTTGACTGCCCAGTAACCAAGCAAGATCAGGGCCAGCAGACCCAGCAGGCCCGGGATAATCCAGCGCCTTCTGCTCACTTTTTCCTCCACTTTTTTCACCTGCCGTTATTTATTGTGGAACGGTACATTGCCCTGCCAGCCTCCACCGCTGCTTCTTCCTGGGCAGCGCCGCTTCACCGGGCGAAAACATGCCGCCCGATTTGGGTCACTATGGGCCGCGACCAGATCCAGGAGCTGACCCGCTTGGCCGGGTTCCAGAAATACAGTGCCCCCCCGGTGGGATCAAAGCCGCTCAGGGCCTGCTGGGCCGCCCGCAGCGATTCTTCGGACAGGGGGCGATAGGCCTGTCCATTGGCAATGCTTTCAAAGGCCAGGGGCTGGTAGATCACTCCGGCCAGGCTGTTGGGAAAGGCCGGGCTCTGCACCCGGTTCAGGATCACCGCTCCCACCGCCACCTTGCCCAGGAAGGACTCGTCGGCCGCCTCGCCCTCAATAACCCGGGCCAGCAGGGTCACCACGTCCCGGTCGGTAATGCCGCGCGATACACCCGGCCGGCTGGCGCTGCCGGGCGGCGGAAAGCCCAGCGCCGCCCAGGTCCTGGGCCCTACCACCCCGTCGGCGACCAGCCCGTTTTTGGCCTGGAACTGCTTGACGGCCCGGAATGTTTTGCTGCCGTAGTAGCCGTCGATGGGTCCCCGGTAATAGCCCCACTGGTTGAGCTTGCTCTGGACTTTGATCACATCGTTACCGCGACTGCCCCAGTACAGCACCCGCCCCTGGGCCGCGGCCAGGCCTTGCCAGAGGGCCAGCAGCAGCAGTCCCCCCAGCAGGGTGAGCAGGAGGATTTTTTTTCTTTTTCCGGTGAGCAAGAGTATCCCTCCCCTGTTATTGTCTGTGCACGTTTTTCTATGCGTGATATTGTGCTCCGGGGGAGGGATAAATATGTAAAAGGCAGGTGCACGGGGCACCTGCCGGTAGTTTGTCGAACACCAGTGTTAGGATGTATGCTCGCACTAATTTCGTGCCGGGCAGCAACGCCTGCCGGTCACGTGGAACTATTCAGTGCGAACATGTGCAACGCTCGCCCAGCGGCTACGCACCGAACGGCACCACAGCTTGCGGCGGACTCTGCTGGATAGGCACAGATTCGACATCCTTATAAAGAAACACGCCTGCCATTTTACGCTGTAGTATTAGTTAGTCGCACTTCTCCTTATACCATCGCGCCCGGTCCACCAGGGCCGGGGCCCAGCCGGGCACCGTCAGGGCGTGCAGGTGCAGGTAGCAGGCCAGCACATTTTTATAGACTAGTCCGTCATGCACGCCGTCAATGCCCCTGCCCCGGGTCACCCGGAAAGCAAAGCGGGCCTGCCCCTCCTCCACATTGACCAGGCGGGAATGGTGAAATTCATGACCGCGCAGCACTGTGCCCGGCGCATAGTAGGGGTTATTTCCCAGCACCTGCACTTCCTCATAGCCGTGGCCCTGGGGCCTGGCGCACATGACCACGTCGCAGGGGAATATACCGGTCAGAGGATAGGCAGTTTCGCCGCTGATGATACTGCGGCTCAGAAACATCAAGCCGCCGCACTCAGCATATACCGGCAGGCCGGTTTCCACCCTGCTTTTGATGTCCTGCAGCAGGGATTGATTGGCCGATAGCTCGCGGGCAAACACTTCGGGAAAACCCCCGCCAATATACAGGCCGTGCACTGGGGGCAAGGCCGCGGCCGACAGGGCGTCAATAAAAACCAGCTCGGCCCCGGCGGACTGCAGTGCTTCCAGGTTTTCCGGGTAGTAAAAGCTAAACGCCCGGTCGCGAATAATGCCAATGCGCGGCCCGGAACCTTCTGCTTTTGCCGCTAAACAGCGCCGGGGCTCCGCTGCTCCGGTGCCGGTATAAACCCATTTTCCCCCATCTTCACCCATCCCGGGCCAGCCCGGAGAGTGGGCCACTGCCTCCAGACCGGGCCCATCCACAGGCGGCGCGGGGGCTTCTGCACTGCCGGCCAGAGACTCATCTGGCAGGGGCGGGGCCTGACGGGCAATTTGTAAAATGACCTCCAGATGAAAATACTGGCGGGCCTGCTCGCCGGCAGCCAGAATCCGGCCCACCAGTTCGTCTACCTCACCGGCCGGGATCAGACCCAGATGCCGGTCGGGAATGGAGAGGCCCTGATCTTTGGGGATAATGCCCACCACGGGTACTCCACAGTAATGTTCCACCGCGGCCACCAGCATTTGTTCATGGCGTGGCCGGGCCACTTTATTCAGGATGACCCCGGCAATATGGACTTCCCGGTCAAAGTGCTGGTAGCCCATAACCAGAGCGGCCACGCTGCGGGTCATGCGGGTGGTATCCACCACCAGCAGCACCGGCGACTGTACGGTTTTGGCAATCACCGCCGTGCTGCCGCTGCCTTCCAAGTCCACTCCGTCGTACAGGCCCATGGCCCCTTCGATCACAGCCAGATCGGCTCCGGCTGTATGCTGCTTTACGCTGGCCACAATGTGCTGCTCATCCATCAAGAACGGGTCCAGATTGCGGCAGGGACGGCCGGTGAGCAGGGTCAGCCAGCTGGGATCGATGAAATCCGGGCCTTTTTTATAGGCCTGCACAATAAGCCCGGCACTGCGCAGGGCGGCCAGCAGCGTAATGGTGGCAGTGGTTTTGCCACTGCGGCCGTGCGGCGCGGCAATCAGCAGGCGGGGGACTGTGGCGGGCGCGGTTTTCTCCCCTCCGGACAGTGGACTAACACCGGCGGCGGGGCCGGGAGAATGCTTCCCGGGAAAAGCATGGTTCACAGTAGCACCTTCTTTTTATACGTCAAACTTGTTTCTATAAAACAACAGGCACATCGCCCTGGGAAACGTTTAATCATTTCGCCATCGGATGTGCCTGAACGGACACTTGTCTAAATTATAGCCTTTTTTGTGCTTTCTATGCTCCGATCCGGGTGATTACACGCAGCCGGTGGGCTTAGGCAGGCCAGCCAGTTTGCAGGCACCCTTGGCCGGGCCGGTGGGGAACAGTTCATAGATGTACTTCAGGCTGCAGCCGGTTTCCTTGCACAGCTTGCGGATCATGGGAGCGATCTGGAACTGCTTGTAGTAGTCGCGCAGGTAGTTGATCACTTTCCAGTGATCTTCGGTCAGTTCGGAAATACCTTCACTGGCCGCAAAAGCTTTGGCAACGTCTTCGTTCCACTGCTCGGGGTCAACGATAAAACCGTCCTCGTCCAGTTCGATTTCCACACCATTCACATTGATGGATGGCATAGCAGGAATAGCACCTCCGTTTATTTTTTAAATGTGGCTTTGTTTACAGCCAGCAAACTTAACCACTGCCTGCCAGCACGGCTCAGGTACTTCACCAGGTTATTCCCACACTATAGCATACCATTGTCCGCGCCAGCAGTCAATCATCACCGCCGGTTAATTGTTACTTCCACACCAGGGCCCGGCCCACCAGGTCAATGAGGCCCTTGACCTCCACGCCCAGCTTGTGCTCTTCCACCATGGGATAGAGCTGAGCCTTGCAGATGGAGCAGGGAGCGCAGAGCACACCGTCACCATTGGCTCCCACACCGGTGGCCCGCACCTGATCGGCCTTGGTCTGGGAGAACTTGATGCGCAGATCGTACATTTCCGGGTCGTCGAACAGGACGGCCGAACCGCCGCCGCAGCAGAAATTTTTCTCCCGGTTGGGGGTCATTTCCCGGAAATCGGTGGTTACAGCCGTGATCACATCGCGCAGCTGCTGGATGAGGCCGCAGGCCCGCCCGTAGTTGCACGGATCGTGCAGCGTGGTGGGACGGCTATTCTTGCTCGGATCCAGCTTGAGCTGGTTGGTCTTGATATAGTAGGCCACCTCGTCATGCAGGTGCACAATGGGCCAGCGCACCGGGCGGTCGGCCAGGGTGGGAATGTACATTTTGGCCGCCCGCCAGCCGTGCCCGCACTCGCCCCAGACAATCTTCTTCACGCCCAGTTTCTGGGCGGCGTCCAGCAGGCGGGTGACGTTGTGGCGCTGGGTGAACTGCTGGTCGAACAGCAGACCAAAGTTACCGGCCTCGGTCACCGTGCTGGGAATGGTCCAGTTGGCACCGATATAGGTGAAGAACATGCCCGCCCCCATCAGGGTGTAGGGGTTGAGCAGGAAGTCGGCCGAAGAGGGGATGTAGAGAATGTCCGAATTGGGTTTATCCACCGGAAACTCAATCTCCACACCAAACTCGTCCATGACTTCTTCCGCCAGGAACTCCAGCGTGTCCACAATGCCCGGCTTGGGCAGGCCCGTGTGGTTACCTACTTTTTCCATGGCCGCACCCACATGGGCGTGCAGCTTGGGCACTATGCCCAGCCAGTGCAGGATCTGGCGGCCAATGAAGGTTACCTCACAGGTATCAATACCCATGGGGCAGACCATGGCACAACGGCGGCACTCGTTGCACTGGTAGAAATAGGAATACCACTGCTCAATAATGTCCAGGCTGATGTCTTCCGCCCCCACCAGCTGTCCGAACCAGCGGCCCTCCAGGGTGAAATAGCGCCGGTAGATCTTGCGGATCAGCTCGGCCCGGTTGGTAGGGATGTTGTTGGGATCCCGCGTCCCCAGGTAGGTGTGGCAGTTTTCGGCACAGGCCCCGCACTTGATACAGGACTCCATGGCCAGGACGAAGGAGCGGAATTTCTTGCGCATTTCGTCCAGATGCTGCAGCGCCACCTCGGGTTTCTGCTCATCGGGGATGGGATCAATGTGAATGTGCCGCATTTCTTCGTCTGTTGCCCGGACAGGTACTTTAAGACCGTTTACAATCGGCAATTGCTACACCTCCCATCAGGCATCCCCGCCGCTGGGCAGGCCAATGCCCGCCGCCCGGGCAGCTGCCACGTCCACGTTGGGCAGGCCGGGGGCCGGATCCTTGTAGACGCGGTTAATGATATAGCGCTCAGCAAAAATGCCAAAGACATGCAACAGCTTGCTGAACGGGAAAACAATCATCAAAATTTGCACCAGGAAGAAATGCAGAATAAAGAGCGGTTTCTGGTAAATCTCGGCATCGGCCGGCACCGGAGTAAGCGTGAACAGGTGGGTCATGAATTCTTTCACCGGAGCGTATTCAATGCCAAAGCCATGGAACAGGCGCATGAAGTTGCCCACCGATACGATGGACAGAATGAGCAAAAGGTGCAGGTAGTCGCTGGGATTGGACACCTGGCGCACCTTGTCAATGGCCACCCGGCGATATAGCAGGTACAACAGGCCGGCGAACATGACCAGGCCCATGGTGGTACCCAGCAGGTTGGACATCTGCTCGCTGGTGTGCTCGGTCAGGCCAATATAGACAAACTGTTTGCCCAGAAAATATATGCCCATGACGTGCCCGCCCAGCACGGCAAACAGGGCAATGTGCATAAACCAGGCTCCCACCCACAGGGCGCGGTCGAAATTGAACAGGCTGCGGAAGAAAATAATTTCACTGCCAATGATGGCGGCTACTTCAGCATTGCTCTGGGGCCAGGGGGACAATGTGATGTTGTGCACAATCCTGGCACCGGCCCAGCGCCCCAGGCGATACAGTATGCCCAGGACAAATATGGTCACGGTAATATAGGGCATAATCTGGGCAATAAAGTATGAAAGCACCAGGTAAACACCTCCTTGTCGGTGCAGAGCCCTGTTTTCGGTAAGGTTTAATTACAGCTCCTGCAGAGTTACGGCACCGGAAGGGCAGACAGTAACACAGGTTTCGCAGCCCAGGCAGTCGTCGTTGCTGCCCACCACATCAGCCTTACCGTCCACCATGCCCAGCACGGAACCCGGGCAGGCTTCGGCGCATTCGCCACAGCCTTCACATTTGTCGCGATCAACTTGTACCAGATACATCCCATTCACCTCCTCGCTATTTCTCCGCCAAACTACCGCTCCGCCGGTATAAAAGAGCTTCTCCTCTCCCCCTGTGCTCCCGCTGCCGGCGGCATAAACCGGTTTACCGATTGACCAGACGGTTTTATTAATAATTCGTTAAAGAACAAATTAATCCTTCTGCAAAGTGTCAGTTTTTTTAGAATTGACACAGGCAGGATCTACCACTGCA
Source organism: Desulfurispora sp. (assembly GCF_052744395.1). Taxonomy (NCBI): domain Bacteria; kingdom Bacillati; phylum Bacillota; class Clostridia; order Eubacteriales; family Desulfurisporaceae; genus Desulfurispora; species Desulfurispora sp. Next base: position 37,246 of record NZ_JBRAJI010000019.1, read on the forward strand.
AGAAAAAACCGCTCCGCAACTCTTCAGGGCAGCGGTGCGGCTTTTCGGAGGCGGGAATGATCACCCGGAGTTACTTGACCAGCTTGACATATGAGGTGCCAATGTAGAGAAACTCCACCTTGCCCTCTTTGGCCAGCTCCTTAACCACTTTGTCCACGTCGGACTTTTTCTCGCCCAGCGCGGCGGCGATGTCTTTGCTCTTCACTTTGTCTACCTTTTCCAGGTAGGCCACTACTCTGGCTCTTAAATCTTCGGACATAACAAATCACCACCGGATAAAATTTTAAGCAAGCACGGCAGGCGGCCACTGCGCCGCCTGCCTGCAATATATTGTATTCCTGAAATTAACCGGTTATGCCTTGTGCCACCTGCACTAGAACTTGAACTGGGCCGATGTCCGGAAGGTGGGCACGGAGAAGATGAAGTCGTCAATGTGCTTGTCGGTAAAGGGCAGGTCGGCAATCTTGAAGAAGGCTTCCCAGCCGATCCGTTCGATCCACTCTCCGTAGCGCTCGCCGGGACGGGCATTCTGTACCCACACTTCCACCAGCTTGCGGATGGCCTGAGTAACTTCGGGCCAGCGCGGCGGGTTGTTGGGCAGGTACGGAATAGCCAGGCGGGAGAACATGGGCACGGTACGGGCGTTGGAAACCTTGCCGCCCACCAGGATGGCCACGCCGTCGTTTTCCGGGTCGGCAATGGGCATGGCCGGGCACATGGTGTAGCAGTTACCGCAGTACATACACTTTTCTTCGTTCACTACGACGCTCTTCTCCTTGGGATTGGGACGAATAGCGCCGGTGGGGCAGCTGGCCACCACGGTGGGAATTTCGCACTGCTTGGCCACCCACTCGTGCTGGATCTTGGGCGGAGTTCTGTGAATACCCAGGATGGCGATGTCGGAACAGTGCACAGCACCGCACATGTTCAGGCAGCAGGCCAGAGAGATTTTCAGCTTGGCCGGCAGCTTCATGTCCACAAAGTATTCATAGAGCTCGTCCATGACGGCCTTCACAATACCCGAAGCGTCAGTGGCGGCCGAATGGCAGTGCACCCAGCCCTGAGTGTGGATGATGTTGTTCAGGGCATTGCCGGTGCCGCCCACGGGGAAGCCCTTTTCCTTCAGTTCGGCCAGCAGGGGTTCCACCTTGGCCGGGTCGGAAACCAGGAATTCCACGTTGTTGCGGCTGGTGAAACGCAGGTAGCCGTCACAGTACTTGTCCGCCAGCTGGCAGTACTCCTCGATGCGATCAATGGTCAGCAGACGGGCGGAACCTACGCGCACACTGTATATTTCACCGGTTTCACCCACGTGCTTTAAAACGCCGGGCTTTAAGATTTCGTGATACTTCCACTTGCCGTAGTTCTCTTTGATCACAGGGGGTAAGAACTGCTCATAATGTGGAGGCCCGATGTCAGTTCTGGCCATAAATTGGTTCACCTCTCCCGAAAGATTTGCTTTGGTGCGTTTTATAATACCTGGCCGGTGCGGCCACCGATCGCTACTGGAGCAATCAGGCAGCACCGGTCAAAGGGAAGATTCTTAGCCCTGGTTGACTTCTTCCGGCCACCAGAAGAAGTACGGGTTGGCCCGCGGCTTGAAGACCATTTGCGGCAGGGGATCCAGGCCTAGGTCTTTCAGGAATACACGCATGCCCTTGCGGTAGATCAGCTCGCCAATGCGCTCGCGCACTTTGCCGTGCTCGTCCCACCATTCCCAGATGTTGCGCAGCAGGTCTTTGAGCTCATCATAGGGCTTCTCCAGCTTCATGAAGGGAACAATGACCCAGCCCAGGAAGGCCGACTGCAGAATGGTGGCCTTGCCGCCGATCAGCAGGGTGGCGCCTTTGTCATCGCCGGGGCGCAGGGCCTTGGGCATCTTGTTGATGCAGTGCATGCAGCGCACGCAGTTGGGGCCGTCCAGCACCAGCTCGCTGCCGGTCCAGGTCAGGCATTTAGTGGGGCACTTGTCAATGACCACGCCCTGAATGTCAAAGCCGCTGTTCACATACTCACGCACGGCTTCCTGATCGATCTTCAGATCATCGCGCCAGGTGCCGATGATGGCGAAGTCGGAACGGGCGATAGAAGCCACGCAGTCATTGGCGCAACCGGAAATCTTGATTTTGAACTTGTACGGCCACATCGGGCGGTGCAGTTCATCCTGGAACTCCTGGGTCAGGTCATAGCAGAGATCCAGGGTATCGATACAGGCGCTTTCGCAGCGGGCAGGGCCCACGCAGCAGCTGGGGGTACGCAGGTCGGAACCAGAACCGCCCAGGTCCCAGCCCAGTTCGCTGAACTCGTCGAAAGCGGGCTGCAGGTTTTCGGTAACGGTACCCAGCAGGATAATGTCACCGGTGGAACCGTGCATGTTGGTCAGACCGCTACCGTACTTGTCCCAGATTTTCATTAAGTCGCGCAGCGCTTTGGTGGTGTAGAACCAGCCGCTGGGCTGATTGAGGCGCATGGTGTGGAACTCGGCCACGTTGGGGAATTTCCCCGGCATGTCGGAGTAACGGCCAATCACACCACCGCCATAACCCATTACGCCCACGATACCGCCGTGTTTCCAGTGTCCCTTTTTCTCTTCGTAGGACAGCTCCAGCTGAGCCAGCACGTCAGCCACGGTGGGCTTTCTGTCTACCAGCCTCTTCATATCAGCCACAAAGCTTGGCCAGGGGCCAGTCGTCAGCTGATCCAGAAGCGGCGTTTTCAATTCAGCCATCAAGACACCTCCAATATTTTTGAACTCTTTTTTATAGAAAAATTGCTCACCAGCCAATTGGTTGCCTGAAGTATGAGGGCCCGACCGTCCACTCAGGCGGGAGAAAGATTAAAGCTCGCGAATGGTCACGGCACCGGTGGGGCAAACGGTGACACAGGTTTCGCAGCCCAGGCATTCGGTGGCATCGCCGGTAACTTCGGCCTTGTCGTCAACCATGCCCAGAATGGAAGCGGGGCAGGAGCTGGCGCATTCGCCGCAGCCTTCACACTTGTCCCGATCTACTGTTACCATATACATGCCCGACAGACCTCCTTGAAAATTGTTTTAGCTGATACATTTTTTCACAAAGACACAAAAAATCGCCTCGCACTTTGCCGAAATGCGCAAAGTGCCAAACCCTGTAACACTCTCTCCTTCAAGGCAAGATATTCGCGCCTGGATGAATTATTCCTGCTATAAAAGCGGCATTTTTTTAAAAAAATCTTACTTCTTTAAGAAAGCTTTAATCACCCTGCCGGGAGGAGAGTCAGGCCCAAGGCTATTTTACACCCCGCCGGAGTAAAAATCCAGAGGATGTGTCTGCCACAGCTGTTTAATGTTATATTATTCGCCGCTGCCGGGCCATTTCCTGCTATAACTGTTTACAATTGTGACACAACCGGGCCAAATAACGAGTGGGCTCGCTCCCAAGGCGCACCCGCAATTTACACTGCAAAATTAGGGCAGGCGCCGGCAGCAGCGCCGCCGGCCCACAAAATAGGCGATTTCGCTGTAACCCACCTCGCGCAGCAGCGCAAGGGCCCGCCCGAACTCCCAGCCCACCTGCTCGGGAGCATGGGCATCCGAGCCCAGGGTGACGGGCACGCCGTGCTGAAAGCAGGCCCGCAGCAGTTCCACCGCCGGGTACATTTCCCTGGCCGGCACCCGCAGGCCGGCCGTGTTCAGCTCCACACAAACATCCGCCCGGGCCATGGCCCGGGCCAGGCGCTGGTAGAGATGGGTCAAAGGGCGGCGGGGCCGGAAGGCAAATTTTTTCAGCAGATCCACATGGGCCATGCTGTCGAAAAGGCCGCTGGCCACCGCCTGCTCCACCAGGATAAAATAGCGCTCGTACAGCTCGTCCGGGTCGTGGCGGACGTACTGGTCGCGCAGTGCCGGGTTATCAAAGCCCCAGCCGTCAATGAAATGGATGGAGCCCAGCACATAATCCAGCGGGTGAACTTTGATCAGGCCGTCCAGCACCTCTTCATATCCCGCCTGAAAATCGGCCTCCACCCCCAGGTAGATGCTCATACCGGAACACCTGTCCCGCCAGTCCAGCACCTCGCGCACATAATCGCCAAACTGCTCCTGCGGCATGGCCAGTTCGGGATCGCACTGTCCGGGCGGCAGCCAGTACATGGGAATGTGATCAGCAAAGCCTATGGCCACAAGGCCCAATTGCCGGGCCCGGGCAATGTATTCCTCCATATTGCCCCGGGCGTGGCCGCAGCGAGCGGTGTGCAGATGCAGGTCAATCAAGGGCGGCCACTTCCCTGGCGAATTTTTCCCCTGCCTGCCGGGCCAGGCTGTAGATATGCACCGCCAGTTCCGGCTCTAAAAGCCCGGTACCGCAGGCCGGGGTGATCATGGTTTGCCGGGCTAGCACAGGCCGATGCACACCGCGGGCGGCCAGTTCGCTATACACAGTGCTTAAGTGGGCCAGCAGTGTGTCCGCCGTCTGCTGCCAGGCCGCCGCGCTGGTGGGCACCAGCCCCATGGCCATAACCCCGCCGCGCGCCAGAAAGCCTTTCATCTCTGCAGCATAGGGCAGCAGGGACTGCCAGTAGGCAAAGGCATCCAGGTTGACTATATCCACCTTGCTTTCATAAAGCAGCGACCAGTCGATGCCGTCGCAGGAATGCACGCCCACCGTGCCGCCGGCGGCATGCACCTGGTCAAAGATGGCGTTTAAATCGTCCAGCACCATCTGCCGGGTGACCGTGATGTAGTTGGAGTTGCCGCACACCCCAATGGCCGGCTCGTCCACAAAGAAAATCACCGGCCGGCCCAGGGCGCCCAGACGGCGCACCTGCCAGCGGGCGTTTAAGGCCAGGCTTTTGACGATCAAATCGCGCAACTGGTCATCGTAGTAGGAGATGCGCCCCCGGTGATCCTTGAGCTGCAAGGCGATAGTTAGCGGGCCGGCCTGGTGCCCTTTGTAGAAGAGCGCCGCGCCGGGGCCGTGCACCTCCAGGTGCCGGGCAAAGGCATGAAATCCTACCGCCGCTTCTTCCGGCAGGGCGAAATAATCCAGCGCTGCCGCTTCGCCGGCTTCGGCCGCCAGGTACAGCGTATAAAACTCGGTCAGGCAGGCCGGCCAGTCCGGGCTGTCAGTATTAAATACCGCTTTGTCCCCTTCCAGGCGCAAAAGGCGCGTTGTGAGGAGCGGCGTGAGGAACTGAAAGACAAAGCCCTCCCGCCCGCCGCGCCGGGGCAGCTGCGGCCAGTGGGGAGCCTGCGGGCAGTGCTGCATGATCAGAGGCAGAGCTTCCTCCGGCGTGGTGAAAGGAAGGCTGCCAATGCCGGTGACCAGACCGGCGGGAATGGAGGATTTTGTAGCGTTGGAGTCCTGCATGGGTTGTACCTGCCTTTACATTGCTTTTGGAAACCTGTTAAATGCTACTATTATATCACAGCCCGGCCGGCCGTGGAGCGGGGGAGAATTTTTCGCACTTGTCAGGCGGCTGCAGGCGGGTTTATAATTTAACCTGCTATAATTGATCCAATCATGACCCTGAGGTCATGAGCATTTCAACCAAACCGTGCTCCGAGCCTGTACCGCCTAAGGCTTTTCCGGCAGCTATGGCGACAGGCCGTCAGGGTCGGGCGAGAAATGGTCCGGCCTCCCGCTTTTGGAAAGGAGCGCGCCGGGCCAGGCTGCTTGATGCAGCTGGATCTGCGCCGCCCTTTGCGGGCGGCGTTTATTTTGCTTGTCGGTCGTCAGGCTTCGGACACCGGCAAGGTATGGAGACTGTCTTTAGGCAGCAGGCTCCGGATACGGAAAAAATAATTTTCCGGCACTGTACTTCGGATATTAGCTGCCCAACCCAGGAACACGGTTTTATGGGAGGGAAAAGCCTTGTCGGTCTATCTGTCCGGCCTGAAAACCGCCCTGTACCTGTTAGGCACCGGTGACCCCCAGGTCTGGCAGATCACCCTGCTCACATTAAAGGTTTCCGGTCTGGCCACGGCCATAGCCGTAATCATCGGCCTGCCGGCCGGCTTTGCCCTGGCCCTGAGCCGCTTCCCCGGCCGCAACGCGGTTGTCAGCCTGGTCAATTTCGGCATGGGCCTGCCGCCCGTGGTGGTAGGCCTGTTCGTTTGGCTGCTGCTGGCCCGCTACGGGCCGCTGGGCATGCTGGGTCTTCTGTACACGCCAACTGCCATGATCATCGCCCAGAGCATCATCGCCGCCCCGCTGGTTATGGGCTACGCCACGGCCGCCTACCAGCAGCTCAATCCCGCATTGCACCTGCAGTTGCTGGCTCTGGGCGCCTGCCGCTGGCAGGTCATGTGGCTGCTGGCCCGGGAGGCCCGCCTGGGCCTGCTGGTCGCGGTAATGGCCGGTTTTGGCGGTGTGGTCAGCGAAGTGGGGGCCTCCATGATGGTGGGCGGCAATATCGCCGGCCAGACCCGGGTGCTGACCACAGCCACCGTGCTGGAGGTATCCAAAGGGCAGTACGAAATGGCCATGGCCTTCAGCATCATCCTGCTGCTGTTCAGCCTGACGGTGACCGCTCTGCTCACCCAGGCTCAGCAGGCCCGGCGGCAATCGCTGTGATTTGGGCCTTTTTCTGTCATACTCCATGTCCAGTATAGCGAGGATATATCCATGTCTGCTACAAGCACATCAGCCGCCCCGGCCATTGAAATGGAAAACCTGCTGCTGGTCAAAAACCAGCGCACCATATTGCAAATAGATCACCTGGCCCTGCCAGCCAGTCGCACTTCCGCCCTGCTGGGCTTAAACGGTGCCGGCAAAACCAGCCTTTTGCACATCATGGCCCTGCTGCAAAAACCCACTGCCGGGCGGATGCGCCTGTTCGGCCGGGAAGCCGGCCCGCGCAACGCCGCAGAGCTGAGAAAAGAAAACGCCGTGGTCATGCAGAAGCCGCTTTTGCTGCACACCACGGTGTTTGAAAACGTGGCTCTGGGGCTGAAAATCCGCGGCCTGCCCCGGGCCGAGATCAAACAGCGGGTGGACTACTGGCTGGAACGCCTGAACATTGCCCATTTGTCCGGACAGCAGGCCTTCTCGCTTTCGGGCGGCGAGGCCCGCCGGGTCAGCCTGGCCCGCGCTCTGGTGCTCCGGCCCCGCCTTTTGTTTTTCGACGAACCCACCGCCGCGCTGGACACGCCCACCCGCCAGGCCCTGCTGGCCGACTTAAAGGCGCTGCTGGCGGAAAACGGCTGCACCGCAGTCTATGTCACCCACGATTACAGCGAGGTTAAACTGCTGGCCCACCACCTGGTGGTGCTGGAACAGGGCCGGGTGCTGCAACAGGGGCCGCTGTCCGACGTGGTACAAAGGCCGGCCCCGGGTGTGGAACAGTTCACCCGCTGGCTGGCGTAACCTGGATAACCTCGTATTCGTTTATCCAATTACCTGCGCGGTCAATTCGCGAATTTGGCGGGCCAGTGCTGCCAGTTCCTGGACACTGGCCGAAATTTCCTGGGTGGAGGCGGCCTGCTGCTCGCCTATGGCTGAGGTTTCGGTAATACCGTGTAAAATATTTTCCAGGTTGTCATTCACCGCCTGCAAAATGCCCCGGATTTCCTTCACCGAATCGGCGCTGCTCAGGGACATTTTACGGATTTCCTCGGCCACCACAGCAAAACCCCGGCCGTGCTCCCCGGCGCGGGCCGCCTCAATGGAGGCATTTAAACCCAGCAGGTTGGAAGTATTGGCCACCTCACTGATAAAATGCAAAATGCGATCGGTTTGCTTGACCCGCTCCTGGATCTCGTCGCCGGCCGCTTTCAGCCGCTCCTGTTGCCGGGCCAGGTTCTCCGCCGCGGCTGCCAGCTCGGATATGGTATCGGCTACCTGTTCGGTCAGCCGGGCCACTACATCACTCTGCTCCAGCAATTTTACCCGGTTGGCTGTAGACAAACCCAGTCCAATACAGCCCAGTACGGTCCGGCCATCGGCGTCATAAATCGGCACGGTCACCGCCTTAAAGGGCATCCCGCGCACCTCAGCCGGCACATCCACCACCGAACGCCGCCCCTGATGCACCGCCTCGTACAGGCCGTCCCCGGGCTTAAGGAGCGTACCCGCCGGAGTGTTGCTGTCTATTTCTTGCCCCGGGGAATAAAAAATAATTTTTTCCCGATCGGTAACCGCCAGCATACAGTCCAGGGGGAAAAGCTCTTTCACCAGGGGCATCACCCTGACCAGGGTATCCAGGGCACATTCGTTGTGCATCTTTTCAATAATATTTTCCCCCTCCGATCCGGCAACCACCGGGCCGGCCTCCCGCCCAGCGGGAGCCAGCGGGGCGGGATCCCATCCAGCAAGCGCACCGGTTTCGGTCACTGCCGCCGTTTCCGAGCCGGCCAACGGCTTGCGCTGACGCGCAAATAGTTTGAACAAGCCCATCTCCTCCAGTTAATGGCAATTTTTTGTGCTTTTATTATATTGCAGATCGGGGTTTTTCGACAATATTTTTTCAGGCAATTCCCCAGCCTGTTCCTGGTAGTGTGAAGCCTCTCCCGCCTTCGCTTTCGCTAAGAGGCGGGAGCTTCCTGGTTCAT
>NZ_JBRAJI010000020.1:0-41651 GCF_052744395.1 Desulfurispora sp.
CGGCATACCAGGTGGCTTCGCCGGCCTTGCGGGCGTTGGCGAAATCGCGGTAGTCCTGCTTGAAGGAAGCGCGCATTCTATTCAAAATGGGCACCAGGTCGCCCAGAGTTTTCACTTCTTCACCGCTCAGGCAGCGGATAACGGGCAAATAGTAGGCAGTATCGGGATAGCCCACCGGGTGGTCGGCACCGTATTCGCGAATGGCCTGGTTGAGCAGAATTTCGGCATAGCTGACCGCGGTGATGGCCCCGTTGTAAGCCGACTTAAAGAGCGCTTTGGGCTCTTGGCCCGGCTCAATGACGCCCTCGAATATTTGATCAAAATTAATGGCTTCGGCCATTGTTTTTCCTCCTTTGTTCCCCGGCTCACCGGCAAAACGCCAGGCCGGCTTACGTAACCGGCATTACCAGCACTGACAGAGAGCGGTTTCCTGATCTTCCGCCATTTTCCTGTGTACGCGCAATTTCCAGGTACGATAATCCAGAGCGGCCAGCAACTTCTTGATGGCCATGTCAATATCGGGCTCCAGAATGAAATAGCCGCCAAAGACATCGCCGGCAATCTGGGTCAGGATGCTGTACACCAGGTCACAACCTTCCACCGGCGGCATGGTACCCACATGGGTGGGCAGGCCGATGGTGATGGCCCAGGTGCCGATGCTGGTCGCCTTGCCCGACATGGCTTCGGGAGCCGAGGCGACAAAGGGAACCTTGGGCGTATCCACACCCAGATCGTTGGCCATGAGCATTAACAGTTCCGCAGCCCGCGAGTTGTCCACACAGGAACCGATGTGGAAAACGGGCGGCAACGGGTATTTCAAATTGGCGTTCTGGCTGATCTTGCGCAGGAAGCTCCTCAGCCCTTCCCCGCAGTAAGTGTCCACACTGGCCGGATCCATCAAACCGGCTTTGGCACAGGCCTGAGCGTTGCAGCCCGTGGTAATCACAAAAACGTCGTTTTTGAGCATGGCTTTGGTGATCTCCAGGTGGGCCTGATCCTGGAAGGTCTTCAGGTTATTGCAACCCGCCATCAGGATCACCCCGCGCAGTTCACCGCTCAAAATGGCCTCATTGAGCACCCGTACCGGGTTGTCCGGATTGACGCTCCCAAACAGCTCAAAGAGGGCTTCCAGGCTCCAGCCGGCCACCAGCTTGTGCTTAACATTGGGAATGTGCACCGGGCGGCTGCCCCGTTCTTTGAAAGCTTCAATGGCCATGCGGATGACTTCTTTGGCGTTTTGCATGGCCGTGGCTTCCTGGTAGTCAATGTGCATGGCGTGCGGAATTTTCACAATATCCGAAGTAGTGATCAGGCGGGTACCGAAACACTGGGCCACGGTGTTCAGACCGGGCATGATGCACTGCACGTCCACCACCATGGCGTCCACCGCCCCGGTGCATATGGCCAGCTCCTGGGAAGAGAAGGAGGTCACAATGGGCACGCCCTGGCGCATGAGCACTTCGTTACCAGTACAGCAAATCCCGGAAAGCTGGATACCGGCCGCCCCGGCCGCCCTGGCTTCGCCCTCCAGTTCGCGGGCCGCCGCCACGATCATTTCGCTGAGCAGCGGGTTGTGACCGTGTACAATAATGTTCACCTTGGCCGGATCCAGCACCCCCATGTTGGCCTCACTGGCCACGGGCTGCGGAGTACCGAAAATGATATCGGAAAGGTCGGTGGCAATCCACTTGCCGGCCAGGTCGGCCAGCCCAACGCGCACCGCACTGAAGATTATGTTCACCGGATCGTTGTCCATGCCTACGTGGGCCTGGGTAACCAGATCAGAAATGGTGGCGTGAATACCGTGGGGCATAACATTGTGGCTTCTGTAGCGCTCGTTGCGGTCAGCGGTAACGGTCTTGGTAATCCAGGCCGCTTCCCCTTCGCCTTTGAGGCGGCGGAAATCTTCCAGGGCCAGTTCGGCCAGTTCGCGGGCCAGTTCCCGATCATTTTTGCCCTCGATTTCAATGCCCATTTTGGCACAGATGCGTCTAAGTTTCTCCGGGTCCTTAATGCTGTAATCGGGCGCCTTGCCCTCGGCCACCAGATGCAACGTATGGGCAATATGGTTGCCGTGCTGGGCGTGCGAGGCACAACCCGTGAGAATCATCAGCCCCACGCTGCGGGCTACAATGGTCCAGGAGTTGGCACCGCAGATACCCCGGCTGCCCGGCCCTTCATCGGACTTGATCCGGCAGGGTCCCATCATGCAAAAACGGCAGCAAATGCCCTTGTAGCCAAACTGGCATTGCGGTTGCTGGGCCACAACCCGGTCAAAGGCAGTGATCACGCCCTGCTCATGGGCAATTTCCAGCATTTCCAGCACGGCCGGGTCCACCGAGCGTTTGTAGCTTTTGGGATCAATCACCCGCGGCGTCATGTTGGACGGGCGGCTGGTCAGTTCAGGATCGCTAAACCTTGGCATTAGCTTAACCTCCCCGGTTTTTCTTCTTTTCTAAATAAGCAGCAGCCGTCAGGCTTCTAAATCCTCTGCCCTCCTCCCTCTTTTTAATAAAAATTCAGATATTTTCATTGTCAGTTAGTCATGCAATCAAATTCACTATAGCGCCGCCAGCAAAATATGAGCAAATGTTAAATTAGTTTATTTTCTATCATATTTGCAAAATATATCTCTCTATTGCCACATTACTTAAGATTACATTGTTTCGCACATATGAACTTTTAAACAATAGCCTAACCAAACTGCTGCGCTGGAAAATAGAAATGCGCATTGCCTGAAAAAAAGGTATAATCTATTGAGGAAAAAAATTATCTTTTCCCTGCCCGAGGAGGAGAAATCGTGCATCGACACACCTGCCGCGAATATTTCCAGGGCATTTATGCCCTGACCAGCTTTGAACACTCCCTGGGCCGTTCCAATCTGGAAGTGGTCCGGGAAATCCTGGCTGCCGGGGTAAAAATTATTCAATACCGGGAAAAAGAAGCCAGTAAAAAGCACAAGTATCAGGAGTGCCTGGAAATTCGCCAGCTGACCCGCCGGGCCGGCGCCCTGTTCATTGTCAATGATGATGTGGACATCGCCCTGGCCGTCGGGGCGGACGGAGTCCATGTGGGGCAGGACGATCTGCCGGTGGAGGTGGTACGCCGGCTGGTGGGACCGGATATGCTCATCGGCCTGTCCACCCATTCCCCCGCCCAGGCCCGGGCTGCAATCCAAAGCGGTGCCGACTACATCGGAGTGGGGCCCATCTTCGCCACCAGCACCAAAAAAGACGTCTGCGCCCCGGTGGGGCTGGAGTACCTGAGGTATGTGGCTGAGCATATAGACATACCTTTTGTGGCCATCGGCGGAATCAAGGAGCACAATATTGCGCAGGTGGTGCAGGCCGGCGCCCGCTGCATTGCCATGGTCACCGAAATAGTGAGCGCATCCGACATTCCCCAAAAAATAGCCGCCCTCAAGGCGGCCATGGAACGTGCCCGGGCCCAGTAAAACCCTGGCAACCAAACATGATGATGAATTATTTAACCCAAACTCGGAGTCAGGGCAAAGCCTGTCTGGGCAAATTGCTGAAAAATTAAATTCCCGTTTGCCCAGCGGTGCAGACCTCCTGCACCACCTCCAGGGCCTTTTCTATATCCGGCCGGCTGACATCGCTGTGGGTGACCAGGCGCACCAGGGCAGGACCGAATACGCTGACCAGCACGCCCCGCCCGGCCAGCCGGGCGGCAAATTGGTCCGCTGAAAGGCCCAGGCCGGACACGTCCACCACCACAATGTTGCTGTCCACCCGCGGCTGGGCCAGCGCCAGACCGGGCATGTCCGCCAGCTGTTCGGCCAGGTAGCGGGCGTGGGCGTGATCTTCTATCAGCCGCTGCCTGTCCGCCAGGGCCACCCGGGCTGCCGCGGCCAGCACGCCGGCCTGGCGCATACCGCCGCCCAGCAGCTTGCGGTACTTGCGCGCCCGGGTGATAAACTCCCGGCTGCCACAAAGCAGCGACCCCACCGGCGCACCCAAACCCTTGGAAACGCAAAACATCACCGAATCACAGCAGGCGGCCAGGTCGGCCGCCTGGCAACCCAGGGCCAGCGCAGCGTTGAAAAGGCGCGCCCCGTCCAGGTGCACGGCCAGGCCGCTTACCCGGGCCACCCGGGAAATCTCCTGCATGACCGGCAGGGAAAGCGCCATGCCGCCCCGCCGGTTGTGGGTATTTTCCAGACAAACCAGCCGGGTGGGTGGAAAATGCAGGTTGGCCGGCCGCAGCGCTTCCCTCAGGCGCTGCGCACCTTCCTCGGTACACAGGCCGTTAACAGGCCGCAGCTGTACAGCAGACAGCACGGCCGGTGCGCCCACTTCATAGTAGTAAATGTGGGCCTGCTCGTCCACCAGCACCTCATCACCCCGCGCCGTGTGTGTCAAAATGGCGATCTGGTTACCCATGGTACCCGAAGGAACGTAAAGCGCCGCCTCCTTGCCCAGGAGCTGCGCGGCTTCCTGTTCCAGGGCGTTCACTGTGGGGTCTTCGCCGTAAACATCATCGCCCACCACGGCTTCGGCCATGGCCCGGCGCATTTCCGGTGTAGGCCGGGTCACCGTGTCGGAACGCAAATCAATCAGCTTCTCGGTCATTGCTCATACCTCTTTCACCAAGTATTTTCCCCAATGGTTATGGCACAATCAACCTGTACACCCGACTGCCCCTGACCGTCACGCAAATATTTTACACCAGATCCCGGGCGATGTAACCGGTAAATATAAATGAATGAGCCCGGCTTACTTTACCGCCGGGCCGGTTGCCGTTCAGATTTCGGCATCATTGGAGCGGTGGGCATCCACATAGGATTCACCCAGGATATAGCCAATCACAATAGCAGCGAAGGCCAGCACGGTATCTTCTGGAATATTCATCCCCAGACCCTCATTGGCAATAACCAGCACTGCCGAAACCACCGCCATCCAGAACTTGCGGCTTTTCAACTTGGCCGGCACGGTCAAACACCTTCTTTACAGAGTAATCTTGCGGGCTTGCTAATATATTACTCCCCACACCGGCCTTTGGTGCCTGCCTACACCCGACCGGCCTGTCCCCAAACCTGCACCATAACTTAATCTTAAAGCATTTTTACTCCAGTAATTAACCGCGGATGCTATAATATCAACAACTGGTAATGCTGCCGGAAGAAACACCCCCACGCTGCACCAGCGGCCCGGTTGAACTCGAAACCATATTCCGGCAACGCATCACTGAAACAGGCTGGGGTGTAAAATGGAACAAATTGCCTGGCATATTTCCTTTGGCACCGCTTTCCTGCTGGGGCTGCTCTCTTTTTTTTCACCCTGCATCCTGCCCCTGCTGCCGGTTTATTTTTCCTACCTGGCCGGTCATGGCGTTACTCTGGAAAATGATCCTGGTGCTATGGGCTCCGGGAAAGCCAGGCTGCAACTCTTTACCCGCAGTATGTTTTTCGTCCTGGGCTTCGGCCTGGTATTCCTGCTGCTGGGGGCAGGTTTCGGCCTGCTGGGCACCCTCGGGCGGGCCCACCGCCCGGCCCTGGAAAAAACAGCCGCGATCTTGATCATGCTTATGGGCGCTCATCTGGCCGGGCTGCTGCCCCTGCGAGCCCTGTACCGCACCCTGGCTCCACTGCGCCTGGCCGGACGGCCGGGTACGCTTTCCGGTGCCTTGCTGCTGGGTCTGGCCCTGGGAGCAGGCTGGACGCCCTGCGCCGGGCCGGCCCTGGCCAGCCTGCTGGCCCTGGCCGGCAGCAGCCAGAGCGCCGGTTACGGAATCACCCTGCTGTTTTTTTACACTACCGGACTGGGTTTACCCTTCCTGCTTTCCGCCATCCTGCTGGAAAGGCTCAATCCGGTCTGGAATGTTATCCGCCGGCACCAAGGGCTGGTAGAAAGTATCAGCGGCGGGATCCTCCTGGCGGCAGGTACGCTGATGCTGCTGGGCTGGTGGAACAAACTGGCACTGTTTCTGCTGCCCGGCCCATGACACCATCACTTTCCCCCAGGACTGTTCACCCGCCAGGAGTACCATTATAAAAACCGGGGAGGGATTATTATTGCACAAGCTGGGCATTGACATCGACGGGGTGGTGGCCAACACCCAACCGGTAATTATCGACATTTTAAACAGGCTTTACGGCAAAAACTATTGCCTGGAAGATTTTTTTGACTTCAACCCGCAGAAAATGTTCGGCATCAGCCGAGAGGACATTTACCAAAAAGTGCTGGAGCATGAGCTGGACTTGATCAAATACTCCCAGCCCATGCCGCAGGCCGTGGAACAACTGCACCGGCTGGCCGACCACTACGAACTTTATTTCATCTCGGCCCGCAGCACCCATTATTACCAATATTCGGTTGACTGGTTTGCCAGATACAAGATACCCTACCGGGAAATCATTCACCTGGGCCAGCACCACAAACTGGAAACCGCCCGCCAGAAGCAGGTGGGCCTGTTCATCGAGGACACCCTGCCCAATGCCATCCACATTGCCCGGGGCAGCATCCCTGTCCTGCTGTACAACGCCACATACAACCAGGGACAATTGCCGGCAGGCATCACCCGGGTATATTCCTGGGATGAGATAGCCAGTATACTGTTAAAACAGGACCGGGAGGAAGTTACTGCCAGTGCGCCATAAATTAATTGCCCTGCTCACAGCCGCCACCATCATTGCCCTGGCCTGGTATTTGACCGGAAGAAACAGCACTGGAACATCCGGTCAGCCAACCGGGCAAAACACACCAATTATTGGGAAGGTATACCTGACCGGCAAAACTCAAACAGATCAGAAGGCGGAAAACCGGCCGGCCATCCCGGAATTCGTGGTTCAACCCGCCACGGGCAGTCCGCAGAATATCCGGACGGATTCCGGCAAGTATATTTTTATCAATTTCTGGAACACCTGGTGCCCGCCCTGCCGGGAGGAGATGCCCGACCTGGCCCGACTGTACCGGGATTACCGGGATAAAAACGTGGCCTTTTATTTTATCAATATCACGGCCGGGGAAAAAAGCCCGGCCGAGGTGGAGAAATTCTTGCAACAGCAGGAGTTAAATTTGCCCGTATATCTGGACGAAACGGGCAAGGTGGCCACAGCTTTCGGCGTACGGGCCATACCCACCACGGTAGTGGTAAGCCCCTCCGGCCAGCTGGTGTACGCCCGGGCCGGAATGTTAACATATGCGCAGGCTGCAGAGTTGCTCAAAAAATAGAGCGCTGCAGCCTTTTAATTACAACCGCAGCGCCCCCTCGCCATTGAACATCCGCCGGTAGGAGAGCAGCACCAGCAGCAGGCAGCCCAAGGCCACCGCCGCGGCAATCATCAGCATGACCACAATCTGGTAGCGCACGGCCTGCAAGGGGTCGGCCCCGCCCAGGATCTGGCCGGTCATCATGCCGGGCAGGCTGACGATGCCCACCACCATGAGCGAATTAATGGTGGGGGTCATACCGGCCCGCACGGCCACCTGCACACAGTCGCGCACCGCTTCCCAGGGTGTGGCCCCGCAGGCCAGCAAGGTTTCCACCTCCCCGGCCCGGGCCCGCACCTCGCTGTACAGGCGGTCCAGAGAAAGGGCGATGCCGTTCATGGAATTGCCCAGGATCATGCCGAAGATGGGAATGACCATGCGGGCGCTGTACCAGGGAACCGGCGAGATGATCAATTCCACCACAATGGAGCCCACCAGAAAAGTGCTGGCCGTCAGCGAAACAAAGCCCAGCCAGTAGGAGTAGTTGGAAACATTGGGCGTGCGCTGTACCGCCGTGCGGGCGGCCACCAGGCACATTACCAGCAGCATGGCCAGAACCAGCCAGGGGCTGTTGACTGCAAAGATATAGGTCAGTACATAGCCAATGAGGGTGAGCTGCACAAAAGTGCGCACCGTACCCCACAAGAGCGGTTTTAACAGGCCCAGTCTGAGCCACACCGCCACGCCCCCGCTGATTAAAACCAGAATTACCGTCAGGGCCAGCTGCCAGTTGCTGATGGGCACTACACCGGCATTACTCATTTTGCTCACCTCGCGGACTTATTTCTACAACCTTCCGGCGCGAAAAAAAACCGGCATCCTCCTCCCGGTGGGACACCAGTATGGCCGCCCGCCCGGGTACCGCCAGCCATTCTCCAATATACTGCAAAACGGCCCGCCGCGACTCCTCGTCCAGAGCCGCCGTGGGCTCATCCAGCAAAAGCACCTGCGGCCCGATTAACATGGCCCGTAGCAGGGCAATGCGCGCCGCCTCCCCGCCGGAGATGGTGCGCGCCTCCTGGTCCAGCAGTGCCGGAGCCAGATTTAACCGCGGCAAAGCATCCCGTACCAGACTTTCCTCAAAAGCACCATACTTTTTCACCTCGGCCAGTTCAAAAGGCCTTTTTAAATTATCCAGCACACTGCCGGCAAACAGGGCCGGCTGCTGGGCCAGGTAATGCACTCGACGGCGCCATAGCGGCGGTGGGATTTGCTGCCAGTCCACGCCGGCCAGCCGCACTGTGCCTGCCGCTTCCTTGAGGCGCGCCAGTGCTTTGAGCACTGTGGATTTGCCCGCTCCAGACGGGCCGCGCACCACCAGTACTGCCCCGGCCGACAATGCCGCCGTCAGTTCCACCCGCCGCCCGTCCTCTCCCCGGCCCGTGTGACAGACCAGTTTTTCTATTGCCAACAGAGGAGCCATCACTATTACCTCCCTTCCTCCGTACACCCCCGAATGGTGAAAGCGCAGGCTGAAAAGCCCGCGCTCCTTTATACCTCCATGATGATCGGCAGTATCATCGGCCTTCTCCTGGTTTTTTCGTACAAGAACTTGCCCAGCACATCGCGCACCTGGGACTTGATGGACGACCATTCCGTAAGACCCCGCTCGGTGCACTTCTCCAGTGCCCCCTTCACCTTTTCCCGCGCTTCCTCCAGCAGCGGCTCGGACTCCCGCACATAGACGAAACCCCGCGACACGATGTCCGGCCCGGCCATAATCTGACCGGACTCCCGGTTGATGGTCACCACCACGATCAGTATGCCGTCCTGGGAGAGCTGCTTGCGGTCGCGCAGCACAATGTTGCCCACATCGCCCACACCCAGACCGTCCACCAGCACACGTCCGGCCGTAACCCGTCCCGTCACCCGGCCGCTCTTGCGAGACAGCTCCAGCACCTGGCCGTTCTCCAGCACAAAGATATTTTTCTCGGGTATGCCCATCTCTCTGGCCAGGCGGGCGTGTTTGATCAGCATCCGGTATTCACCGTGCACTGGAATGAAAAACTTGGGCCGGGTCATGTTGATCATCAGCTTGAGCTCTTCCTGGCTGGGGTGACCGCTGACATGGATACCGGATACCGCCTCATAGATTACCTGCGCCCCCTGTTTGAAAAGCTGATCGATAATCCGCGCCACCAGCTTTTCATTGCCCGGAATGGGTGTGGCCGAGATAATCACAGTATCGCCGGGCAGGATTTCCACCTGGCGGTGGTCCCCCATGGCCATGCGCGTGAGGGCCGACATGGGCTCCCCCTGACTGCCGGTGGAAAGATAGACAATCTTGTGCTTGGGCAGCCGGGCCGCCTCATCCAGTTCCACCAGCGTGCCGTCCGGTATTTTCAGATAACCCAGCTCGTGAGCAATGGAGAGGACATTGATCATGCTGCGCCCCACCACCGCCACCTTGCGGTCGTAGCGGTGCGCCGTGGTAATGGCCTGCTGCAGGCGGTGGACGTTGGAGGCAAAGGTGGCCACGATAATTCTTTCTCTGGCCTGGCGAAAGGTCTCATCAAAGGTTTGCCCCACTACCGACTCGGACATGGTATAACCGGGCCGCTCCACATTGGTGCTGTCGGACAGCAGGGCCAGCACCCCTTTTTCTCCCAACTGGGCGAAGCGGTAAAAATCGGTCACTGCCCCGTCCACCGGCGTCTGGTCCAGCTTGAAATCACCGGTGTGCACTATGGTTCCCACCGGCGTGTGAATGGCCACGGACACCGCATCGGGCACACTGTGGGATACGCGGATGAACTCCACTTTAAAGGGGCCGATGTTCACTACATCCCGTGGTTTTACCCGGTGCAAGACTGCTTCCCTTTCCAGCCCGTGCTCTTTCAGCTTACCCTGCAGAATGCCCAGGGTCAGGCATGTCCCGTAGACCGGCAGGTTGAGCTGGCGCAGCACATAGGGCAGAGCGCCGATGTGATCCTCGTGGCCGTGGGTTAACACAATCGCCCGTACCTGTTCCCGGTTTTCCAACAGGTAAGTGATGTCGGGAATGACCACGTCGATTCCCAAAAGTTCCTCTTCCGGAAACATCATCCCGCAGTCCACGACCAGAATATTCTCCCCGTATTTGACCGCCATCATGTTTTTACCGATTTCCCCCAGACCGCCCAGGGGTATGATGGCCACTTTCGGTTCTTTGGACAATGATGCACCTCCCGTTTTACTCAATATACATTGTTTTTTCCTCTGTTCCGTCCTGCATCAGTATTAGGAGAAGGCCGGGAGGATATTCTGGCGGGCCGGATCTCGCTACCCTATTATAATAAATTTTCCCAGCCGGAACAACTGAAGGCCGGGCGGTTTGATTGACAAACTGCCTGGCCCTTTGTTAATATTATATTAACAACTGATTAATATATAATTAACACAGGGGGTGGGATCATGTTCTGCTCACCCGCAACGGAAAATAGCCTGCCGTTCCCGGCGGGGCGGGTTTACCGCAAACCCGTGCCTGCAGCATTGCAGCAAAAAGAAAGGGCCGGCAATGACCATCTTCCCGGCTACTTGCGAGAATTTTACAGCCCCCTGGAACTTCCACCGGCCCGTCAGGCTTTAAAAAGGTGGGTATTCCGGCTGTAAACAATGGTACAAGGCCGGGAGTTTACCGCGGCAATTATTTTGGGTAGTTGACTGAATAGACAAAATGACCGATGATCAGTACAGTGCCTGTAGTATAAACTGCCGGGGGATATTGATGAAAATTATTCGCTTGACTCCCTATTCGCCTTATTGCAAGGAATTTGAAAGTGAAGCGCTCCTGCACTTTTCCTGGCTGGGAGACATGAGCGGACTGAATTTTCACGGCATCCTGCTGGAGAATACCCTGGTAGCCCGGGTAGCCTGGCAGCTCGACCCCGGCTGGTGCAGTGAGCCGGGCGTGCTGGGCATTGCCACGCTGGAAACCCTGCCCCGCTTCCGCTGCCGGGGCTTCGGCCAGGCGCTGGTGAACTACCTGCGGGCGGGCCACCCGGAAAAACCGGTTGTTTTTGAAGTTAACAGCCCCTTCGCCTTCCACTTCTGGCAGCGCTACCGGCCGGTCTACCTGGGCCGGGGGCGGGGTGCGGCCAGCCTGTACAAAATCCCCCCGCTCATCGTTTGCCCGACCGGTTCCCAGCTGGCCCGGGCCGGACATTTTTGAGAGAACCGCAAATTTAAAAACCGGTCCCTGCCCGGGACCGGTTTTCGACATTTATTACATTATTTTACTGCGGCCTTACGCTACAGCAGTCCTGCCTGTTCCATGACCTTTTTAATGCTCTCCTTCTCCTGAGACGTAGCTTCCACCAGCGGCAGGCGCGGCCCGCCCACCGGCCAGCCCAGCAGTGTCATGGCCGCCTTCAGCGGCACGGGATTGGTGGTGATGAACAGGCCCTTGAACAGCGGATACAGCTTCAGGTGCAACTGGGTGGCCAGTTTGACATTGCCGGCCATAAAGGCGTTGAGCATCTGTTTGATCTCATTGCCCACCACGTGCGCGGCCACACTGACTATGCCCCGCGCCCCCAGAGCCAGCATGGGCAGAGTGAGCGAGTCGTCTCCGCTATAGATGGCAAAGTCATCGGGCAGCACGCGGCGCAGTTCGCTGACCTGATCCATGCTGCCGGCCGCCTCTTTGATGGCCACAATGTTGTCAATTTCCGCCAGCCTGGCCACTGTGGCAGGCAGCAGGTTGATGCCGGTACGGCCGGGTATGTTGTACAGCATCACCGGCAGATTGGTGCTGGCGGCCACAGCCTTGAAGTGCTGGTACAGACCTTCCTGGGAGGGCTTGTTGTAGTACGGGCAGACCAGCATCACGCCGTCTACACCGGCTTTCTCCGCCGCCCGGGTCAGTTCTATGCTGGCCTGAGTGTTGTAGCTTCCCGTACCGGCAAGCACCGTGGCCTGGCCCCCCACCTCCTCCACCACCGCCCGGAAAAGCTCCACTTTCTCCTCCTTGCTCAGGACGGGAGATTCCCCGGTGGTGCCGCAGACCACCAGACCGTCGGAACCGTTCTGCACCAGGTGGCGGGCCAGTTTCCTGGCCAGCTGGTAATCCACCTGCATATTTTTGTCATAAGGGGTGATCATGGCGGTAATCAGCCGCCCGAAGTCCGGTGTCAAGTCTATCACCTTCCCTTTCCGGGTATTTGCCTGATAAAACCCCTATTTGCCGATGAAGCGGCGGTAGAGGGCCCGCACGGCCTTTTCCATATCCTCCCGTTTGACCAGCACCCAGATGGTAGTGTGCGAGTCGTTGGACTGGAGAATCTGAATATCCTCCCGCGTCAGGGCCTCCACTATGCCGGCCATCACGCCGGGAACACCGGTCATGCCGGCCCCCACGGCGGCCACCTTGGCACAGCCCGGCGTCACCTCGGGGTTAAAACCGGTGGTTTCCAGCACCTGCAAGGCTTTGTCCGAAGTATCCTGCCGGACGGTGAACACTATCTGCTCCGGGTAAACGTTGATAAAGTCCAGGCTGATCCCGGCCAGGGCCAGCGCCTTGAAAAGGCGGCGCTTTTGTTTCAGTCCCTCGGCACCGGCATCTACACCGATCTTGAACTGCACCAGATCGGGAATATGGGTAATCCCGGTAATGGTCCGGTCCCGGGTGATATCTATGGTGCCCCGGTAGACTTCCCCGGTGCTGGTGACCAGGGTGCCGGGTGAATCGCTGAAGGTGGAGCGCACCCGCAGGGGTATGTTTTTTTGCATGACAATTTCCACCGCCCGAGGATGAACCACCTTGGCCCCCTCGTGCGCCAGCTGGCAGATTTCATCGTAGGTGACCACTTCCATGGGCCGGGCGTCGGAAACAATGCGCGGATCCACCGACATAATTCCTTCCACATCGGTGTAGATATCCACAAACTCGGCGCTCAAAGCCACTCCCAGGGCTGCCGCGGTGGTATCGCTACCACCCCGCCCCAGCGTGGTAATTTCCCCGTCCTCGGTAACCCCCTGGAAACCGGCCACCACCACAATCTTGCCCTCCCGGGCGTGCCTTAAAATATTTTCCGGCTTTACCTTCAAAATACGCGCATCGTTATAATTGCTGTCCGTAAGGATCCCGGCCTGGGCACCGGTGAGAAATATGGCCGGATGGCCCATTTTTTGCAAAGTGCCAGCCATGATCACTCCGGAAATAATCTCCCCGCAGGCCATGAGCAGGTCCAACTCCCGGCCCGTCAGATCCCGGTTGGCCTGCCGGGCAAAATCCAGCAGCGTATCCGTGGCAAAAGGGTCACCCCGCCGGCCGATGGCCGAAACCACCAGCACGGGTGTATAGCCATCCTCTTTGGCCGCAATGGCCCGCCCGGCCACCTGTTCCCGCAACTCCTGGGTCACCAGGGAAGTACCGCCAAATTTCTGTACAATAAACCGCATGCTTGCCCTACCTCTTTCTGTTAACTGCATATTGTTCACTGTTCGCCGCCGGAAGCGCGCCTGCCGCGGGCCGCGGACGGCTTCATACGGATTGGTAAAAGTATTTTATGATGCCATCAGGCAGTTGTACTTCACCAGCAACTCGGCTATCTGTACGGCATTGGTCGCCGCCCCCTTGCGGATCTGGTCGGCCACCACCCACAGGTTGAGGCCCGCCGGCAGGGAGTTGTCCTCCCGGATGCGACCGACAAATACTTCATCCTTATCCGAGCAATAAAGCGGCATGGGGTACTGTTTGGCAGCCGGGTCATCCAGCACCACCACGCCGGGAGCTCTGGCCAGCACCTCTCTGGCCCGGTCGGCGGTAATTTTGGTTTTGGTTTCAATATTGATGGACTCGGAGTGACTGCGGAAGACCGGCACCCGCACCGTGGTGGCGGTGATGCCGATGCTGTCGTCATGCATGATCTTGTGCGTTTCCTTGACCATCTTCCACTCTTCCTTGGTGTAGTCCATCTCCTGGAAGACGTCAATATGGGGAATCAGGTTGAAGGCAATCTGGTACGGGAATTTCTGCGGCGGATATTCTTCGCCATTGATCACTGCCCTTGTCTGGTTGGCCAGCTCGGTAATTCCCTCCGCACCGGCCCCGGATACCGCCTGGTAGGTGGAAACCACCACTCTTTTGATGCCGGCGGCATCGTAAATGGGCTTTAGAGCCACCACCATGATGATGGTGGAGCAATTGGGGTTAGCGATAATGCCCCGGTGCCACTGCACATCCTCCGGATTGACCTCGGGTACCACCAGGGGCACATCGGGCTTTAAACGGTAGTTACTGCTGTTGTCAATCACCACACAGCCCCTTTGCACGGCGGCCGGCCCGAATTCCAGACTGGCCGACCCGCCGGCAAAAAGGGCAATCTGCATGTCCTGAAAAGAATCCGGTGTGGTTTCTTCCACCACCAGGGTTTGTCCTCTAAATACCATCTGCTTGCCGGCCGAACGTGCCGTAGCGCACAGCCGGAGCCGGTCTACGGGAAAATTTCTCTCCTCCAGCACTTTTAAAAACTCCTGCCCCACGGCACCGGATGCGCCAACAATTACCACATTGAATCCCAACGACTATCCCTCCCGAATCTTTTACATTATGCTATCCCGGCCGGTGCCGCCACCGCAAGTGTTAGCCACTGAATGAAATAATTACCGGCTGGATTTGTTTCCCCTTCAGGGCCAGCAGAACGGTATCGGGTAGCAAATCCATTCTGGCTTTCAACGAGTTGGGCTTGCCGGCCGGACTGTCCTGTCCGAATGGCACCATGTACACGTGCTTGGTATTGAGTAAAAGACCGATATTTTTCGCGTTCAGGCCCAGTCCATCATTGGTAGATACTGCCAGCACCACCGGACGCTGGTTGCGCAGGTGGGCCTTGATGGCCATCAGCACGGGCGTATCGGTGATGGCATTGGCCAGTTTGGCAATAGTATTGCCGGTACAGGGGGCCACCACCAGCGCATCGAACATTTTTTCCGGGCCGACCGGTTCGGCTCCCACAATGGTATTAATCACTTCCCGTCCGGTAATCTGGTGCAGTTTTTGTTTGAGCGCCGCCGCCGTACCAAACCGGCTGTCGGTACTGTCCACGGAATAACTGACCACGGGAAAAACTTCCGCTCCGGCATTTTTCAGCCGCTCTATTTCCACCAGCACTTCATCCATGGTGCAGTGGGAACCGGTGAGAGCAAAACCAATCCGGACACCCTGCAAAGTCATGCCTTGAGCACCTCCCGCATGGATAGCAAGCCCGGTCAGGAGGAGACGGCTTCTATCAGCAGGCGGGGGATGACGTCGGCCAGAATCTCCCCGGCCGTACGGGGCGAATAGCGCCCCGGCAAACCGGGAGCAAGAATGGCTTTAATGCCCAGGCTTTCCGCACAGCCGAAATCGGTACCACCGGGCGCGGAAGCCAGATCCACAATCAGCGTGCCGGGCCTCATCCGCTGCAGCACCTCCCGGTGCAGCACCGGAGCAGGTATGGTGTTGAAAATGAAGTCGGCCCGGCCTACCACCTCCGGCAGCTGCCCCAGATCGCTCGCCCGGTGTCCCATTTCCCAGGCCCGGGCCCGCTGGGCCGGGCTGCGCGCCACCACGGTGGTATGCGCTCCCAGCGCTTTCAACATGCGGGCCAGCGTCATGGCCGTGCGGCCGAAACCGGTAACCACGCACTGGCTGCCGTGGATGGTGATGGGCATGTTCTGCATGGCCAGCAAAATAGCCCCTTCGGCGGAAGGAATGGAATTCAGTATAGCCACCTCATCAATCTCCATCACTTCCAGCAAAGCCAGTTTATAGCGTTCAACCAGCTTGCGCAAATAAGGCCTGGCCACACCCACCAAAAGAGGCGTACCGGGTTTCAGCTGGGCCAGATGCTGCGGCTGGAGGTACAGCGGATCTTTGGCATATACGGCGTGCAGCTTGCCCTCCTCGTCGGTTCCGGGCACCGGCAGGAGCACAGCCCGCACCCCCTGCAGAGCGTGTTCTATATCCTCATAAACCACCACACGGTCGGATTCCGACACAGGTAAACCTACTACCTTGACAGTAGCCCCCAGCTCCACCAGCCGCTGCATCACCAGCAGGTTGCGCTGGTCGCCGCCCAACATGGCCACGCCTATCCCGGAAAGACTGCTCAGCATGGCCCCCAACCTCCTCCTGACCAGGTCTCACATTTAACCCCAATATATGTGTCGCCCGATCAGGAAGTGCTTGTCCGCCCGGAATTGCTGTGCCGGAACAGCCGGTCAATCCTCCAGAATTACTTTCTCCAGCCCGTAGACCATCTCCTTAAGTTCCATCACCCGGCGGATGGCCAGCTGCACGCCGGGCATGAAGGATTCCCGGGAAATGGAGTCGTGCCGGATGGTCAACGTCTGCCCCAGGCCACCGAAGATGACCTCCTGGTGGGCCACAAAACCGGGCAGGCGCACGCTGTGGATGCGGATACCGCCGCTGAATTCGCCCCCACGGGCGCCTGGAATTTTTTCCACTTCGGCGGGCAACCCCTGCACAAAATCGCCCCGCCGGGCGGCGATCAGCTCAGCGGTCTTGATGGCCGTGCCCGAAGGAGCATCCAGTTTCTGGTCATGATGCAGTTCGATAATCTCGCAGTGGGGAAAATATTTGCTGGCCGCTACGGCGAACTGCATCATCAAGATGGCCCCGATGGCAAAATTGGGCGCAATAATGCCTCCCAACTTCTTTTCCGCCGCCAGGCGGGAAAGCCGCTCGATATCCGCTGCGGCCAGGCCGGTGGTACCCACCACGGGGCGCACTCCGGCCTGCAGGGCCAGCTCCACATTGCCGGCCACACTGCGCGGCGTGGTAAAATCCACCATGACGTCGGGCGAGTAGCGCTTCAAGGCTTCAGCCAGGTCGGCCTCCACCACCAGCGACAGCTCGGCCAGACCCGTCAGGGCCGCGGCGGACTGTCCGGCTGCCACCGGGTCCACCGCCCCTACCAGCACCATATCATCAGAATGAAAAACCGTCTTGAGCACCTCCCGGCCCATACGGCCGGCGGCACCACTTACCAGCACCTTGATCATTTTGCGCAAACCTGCTGCCAGACCGGCAGTCAGGCTATAGCCCCCTCTCTGTTACAATTTACCGGCTAACATTCTGTATACAGCACACAGCATTCACAAATACCGTGCTGGCGGTTCTGGCACCGCTCAAGCACGGTATAATTTTAATTTTTATACAATGGCCATATTATGTCAAGGAAAAAAGCAAAACAAAAGGCCACAGCAAAAACTGCCACGGCCTTACGCGGGATAACGGCGAAAATTCATGCTGGTCTGGTCCAGATCCACAATGATCACTTCCCGGCCGATTTTACGTACCGCTTCCCAGGGAATGACCATATGCTGTTTATCCAACCAGAAATTCAGCAGGTTGCTGCGCCGGGGCAAAATGATGGCCCGGATGCGCCCGCTGCTGATGTCAATATCCAGGTCGCTTTCCCCCACCACTCCCAGACGGGCTCCGTTCTGAAAGTTGATAATTTCCTTGCCAGCCAGTTCCACCATACGCATAAAGCCGCCTCCTAGCTGCGCTTAATCAGGCGCAGGACAAAGGGCTGCACCAGAGCCAGGGCAAAGGAGACCGCTGCCACCGGCTCGACCGACAGGCTGAGCACCTGCACCCGGGTGGGCAAATCTAGCTCCAGGAAGGAGAAAAACACCATCAATGACAGATAAATGCCCCCGGCCATGCCAATCAGGTTGGTCAGTGCCTCGGAAAAAGGTGACGCCTGACTGCTCTGTTCGTCCCACCCCTTTTTGCTGCGCAAGATGCGCAGCCGCACCCGCTCCCGCAGGGAAAGGCCCACCAGGGCCAGCACGAACAGCAGCGACAGGACAAAGGTCCACGACATCCTTAGGCCCACCTCCCACAAACTACCAAATCCTGGTTGCGCCAATATTACAGCGTTATTGCATCGGGTGTGCCTTGCCTTAAGCGAACCCGTCTGGAGTACCGGCTGTAGCACATGAAAGCCAGCTCAATGGCGAGCATTGCCCATGCTCGCACAAAATAGTCCCGGCCGCGACCGAGCCGCTGGTGCTGCCCGGTCCAATTCGGGTGAGCGCAGGATGCACAGCCGGCGGGTCGCCATACCCGCCAGTAACGCTGTTACAGATTAATATGAGAGGTGGGACAGGTTTATGCCTGACCAAGCATCTGCTCCAGCAGCCGGCAATCGTCCCAGGGACCGATCAGGGCCAGCGAGAAGGCCTCTGCCGGCAGTTTCTCCTGAGCCAGTCGCACAATATCTTCCTCGGTAACCTCCTCCACCCGCTGCACAATCTCGTCGGGCAACACCACCTTGCCCAGGTAGAGCTGGGACTTGCCCAGGCGGCTCATGCGCGTGTTCACACTCTCCAGACTCAGAAGCAGGTTGCCCTTGAGCTGATCCTTGGCCCGGCGCAGTTCCTCGCTCTTGATCCCGCCCTGGCGGATGTCGTTTATCTCCTTCATGATCAGCTCCAGGGTAGCCGGTACATTTTGCCGGGAGAGGCCAGCATAGACGCAGAACAGCCCGGCATCGTGGTAGGAGCTGTGGTATGAATAAACCGAATAGACCAGACCGCGCTGTTCCCGGATGCTCTGGAACAGGCGGGAGCTGATGCCGCCCCCCAGGATGGTGTTGATCAACTGGTAGACATATACCTGCTCATGATCCAGGGGCAGTCCGGGTGCTCCCACACACAGGTGTACCTGCTCGGTATCCTTGTTGCGGCAGTTCACCTGCCGCCGCGGCAGGGGGGGAATCAGCCGGCGCTGCTGTTTTTCGCCCCGGCGGCCGGTGAAATACCGGACTATTTTCTCCACCACCCGGTCGTGGTCAATATTGCCGGCCACTGCCACAATCATGTTTTCCGGCACATAGTAACGGTGATAGTATTCCAGAATATCTTCCCGGCTCAATTGGGCAATAACCTCACTGCGCCCGATAATGGGCCGGCCCAGCACATGTCCCTGCCAGATGGTGCTGGTGAACATATCGTGCACCAGCTCGTCGGGAGCATCTTCGTACATTTTGATCTCTTCCAGAATGACGTTGCGTTCCCGGTCAATATCCGCCGCCTCCAGGCGGGAGGCAAAAATCATATCGGTCAGCACGTCCAGAGCCAGGTCGATGTGTTCATCCAGCACCCGAGCATAGTAACAGGTATATTCTTTGGTGGTGAAGGCGTTGAGCTGGCCGCCCACCGCATCCAGGGCTTCGGCAATCTGCCGGGGGGTACGCTTGGCCGTGCCCTTGAACATCAGGTGCTCAATAAAGTGGCTGATGCCGGCCACCCGGTCCTCCTCATCCCGCGATCCCAGGTTGACCCAGACCCCGATGGCCACCGAGCGGACATGGGGGATATCTTCGGTTAACAACTGTACACCGTTGTCCAACAGCGTGGTTTTAATCATGTCTGCTTCAATTCCTCCTCAAACTGGTTACCTGACGTATTATACCATACTTTTCCCTTCCGCTATACAGCTCCACCGGCAAACATTTCCCCCGGCGAACCGGCCGACTGAAGCGCCATCAGCGGTTTTCGTCATCCCGCTCTCCTCCCGGCCGGTGCTGCAGCAGCTGTGACACTGTTACTGGCAGATACCCTCTGGCCCGCAGGCCGCTGATCATCCCGGGCAGGGCCTGCACAGTGGGGGCGGTGGGGTGCATCAGGATGATCGCCCCGTTGTGCACTTTATCCAGCACTCGCCGGGTAATCACCTGGGGAGACGGGCGCTGCCAGTCGATGGTATCCACCGACCACAGGATGGTGGTGTAACCCAGTTCCCGCGCCGCGTCCAGCACTGCTTTTCCCCTCTCGCCATAAGGGGGAGCATAGAGCCTGGTGCGCACACCGGTAGCCCGGTATATTTCCTCTTCCGCCCGCTGGATCTCGCGCTGATTGGCTTCCCGGGACAACCGGTCGGGATAGGGATGAGAGTAACTGTGGTTGCCCACCTCGTGCCCGGCCCGGGCAATGTTCCCGGCCAGCTCGGGAAACTTCTTCACCCAGCTGCCCCCCAGAAAAAAGGTGGCCCGCACATTGTATTTTTGCATAATATCCAGCATGGCCGGCAAATATTCCTCGCCCCAGAAAACATTTACAGTCAGGGCCACATAGGGTGTGCCTGGATCACCGCTGTACACCGGCGCACCGGCCGGCCGGACCGCATACCAGCACCTTCCGCAAATAAACGCCCCCGCAAGCCCCGCCAGGAACAGCAAAATTATTTTCCCCACCCGGTAACGGTCCCATATGTAAACGCGCATATCCGGGACGCCCCCTTCACCCCTGTTTGTTAAATCAGTATGCCGGAAGGGGC
Source organism: Desulfurispora sp. (assembly GCF_052744395.1). Lineage (NCBI taxonomy): Bacteria > Bacillati > Bacillota > Clostridia > Eubacteriales > Desulfurisporaceae > Desulfurispora > Desulfurispora sp. The sequence continues at coordinate 20,506 of NZ_JBRAJI010000020.1, forward strand.
CGGAAAAGAAGCGGCGGGAAAATGGCGCCCGGGGCAAACAGACAGGCACCGATAAAACAGGCCGTCCATACTATGTAAGCAATGAGCGGGAAGGGAGGCTGCAAACACTCCATGCTGGCCAGTATCTGGACACTGTTTACCCTGTTCACCGGCGGCCTGACCCTGCTGGTTTCCTATATCACCACCAACGCTTTCCCCCACCCTCTTTCGGAAGAGGAAGAAAGCCGCTACATCGAGAAAATGCGGCAGGGTGACCGGGAATCGCGCGATATATTAACCAGACACAACCTGCGTTTGGTGGCCCATGTGGTAAAAAAATTCGACCTGAGCAGTGAAATGACCGACGATCTGATCTCCATCGGCACCATCGGCCTGATGAAAGCGCTGGACACCTACCGGCCGGACAGGGGCACCCGCCTGGCCACCTACGCCTGCCGCTGTGTGGAGAATGAAATCCTGATGTTTTTGCGCAGCAACAAGAAGAACCGCAGCGAGGTTTCTCTCTACGAAACAGTGGGAATGGACAAAGAAGGGAACGAAATCATCCTGCTGGACATTCTGGGTACCCACAGTGAAGTTGTCGCCGAACTGGTGGAAAACAAGCTGGAACTACAAAGGCTGCTGGAACTGGTGACCTCTCTGCCCGACCGGGAGAGAAAAGTACTGGAAATGCGCTTCGGGCTAACGCCGGCCGGAGTTAGAACCCAGCGGGAAATCGCCCGGGAGCTGCAAATATCCCGATCCTACGTTTCCCGGATTGAAAAACGGGCGATCAAGCGGCTGGTGGAAATGCTGGCCGGGGAAAACCCGGTGAAAAAATGAGCTGCGGCAGGAAATCGCCCGCCGGGAGAGAAGCTTATTATGATTACGAACCGGACAGGCGTGGTGATAAATTGCTCCTGCTTATTTGCGGTACGGGAGAATCCTTTGCCCTGATCAGCTTTCTGCAACAACACGGCTACCAGGTGGCGGCGCTCCCCCGCACGGGCTACGGCGGCCAGCTGGCCAGCCGGGCCGATCTGGTACTGGAGAGCTGGGCCGACGGGCTGAAATTGCTGGAACAAGGACAGGTTACTGCTGTAATCGACGCCACTCACCCCTCCAACGGCGAGCAGGTGCAGATGCTGACCCGCACCGCCGCAGACAGCGGTATTGCCTTTTGCAGTTTTCAGCGGCAGGAAACCCCCCTGCCGGAAAGCCCGCTGGTCGTGCCGGTCTACTCCTGGGAGGAAGCCGTCCAGCAGGCGGCCGCCAAAAGCGGCAACATTTTCCTCACCACGGGCAGCCACAACCTGGAACTGTTCGTCAAAGCCCCGCAGCTAAAGGGACGGCGGATCATCGTGCGGGTGCTGCCCCAGCACCAGATTATCAAGAAATGCCAGGACCTGGGGATACTACCCCGCGACATCGTGGCCATGCAGGGGCCTTTTTCCGCCCGCTTCAACCAGGCCATCTTTCAGGCTTACCGGGCCGGTGTGGTGGTCACCCGTGACAGCGGGACGGCCGGTGGCACCGAAAACAAGATTAAAGCGGCCCGGGCCCTGCAAATACCGGTTATATTAATAAAAAGGACTATCAGCAGCAGTCCGCAACCCGCTGTCTACACGCCGGCCGAGTTGCTGGACTGGCTGGCGAGGAGGAAACATGGACCAGCAACTGGCGGAGATCAGCGGAGTAATCCTGGCCGGCGGCAAAAGCCGGCGCATGGGGCAGAACAAGGCCAACCTGGTGGTCCGGCAGCGGAGCCTGCTGGACATCATGATGGATAAAATGAAAAGTGTCTTCCAGCAGGTTATGCTGTCCGGCAGCCAGGCCACCGCCTACAACACCGGCCTGCCGGTGCTGGACGACCTTTACCCCGGCTGTGGGCCGCTGGCCGGCATTCACGCCGCCCTCAAGCAGACCGGCGGGCGGGGGGTATTCGTCATCGGCTGCGACATGCCCCTGGTGCCCACCGCTTTGATCCGCTACATCTGCGGCCACCATGACGCCGATATTGTGGTGCCCCGGCTGGGCGACTACCTGGAGCCGCTGTGCGCTGTTTATAACAATAACTGCCTGCCTGTAATTGAACAGGCCCTTAAGCAGGGCCAGTACAAAATTACCAGTTTTTTTCCCCGGGTACGGGTAAAATATGTAACCGCAGAGGAAATTTCCCGCTTCGCCCCACCGGAAGAAGCGTTTTTCAATATCAACACTCCGGAGGACTGGGCCCGGTTCTGCGCCCTCTATCCCGAACTTTCCCTCAAGAGGTGAGCAATGCTTAATCTGCTTTTTCCCCGGCAGTATGTGACCTCGGTACTGCAGATCAATCTGGACGATCTGGAAAGGCGCGGCATCAAAGCCCTGCTGTTCGACCTGGACAACACGATCGTGCCCCGCGATCAAAACCACCTGCCGGCGGACATCATCGCTTTTTTTCACCGGCTGTCCCGGCGCGGTTTCAAAGCCTGCCTGGTTTCCAATAATTACCCGGAACGAGTGGGCCCTCTGGCCGGCCAGCTGGGTATCCCCACCATCCACAGAGCCATCAAACCGCGCAAGAAACCCTTCCGCAAGGCCATGCGCCTGCTGGGCGTGACCCCGCAGCAAACTGCCGTGGTGGGCGATCAAATTTTCACCGACATCCTGGGCGGCAACCGGCTGGGCCTGTACACCATTCTGGTCACTCCCCTGCCCGGCAAAGAGTACTGGGCCACCCAGCTGATCAGCCGCCGTCTGGAAAAAATTGTGCTGGCCCTGTACCGCCACCGCCTGACTGGCAGGAGGTGATCATCCATGCCCGGCACCATTGATGGCCAAACCAGAGTAACCGGGCTGTTCGGCTATCCGGTAAAGCATACCCTCTCCCCGGCCATGCACAACGCCGCCTTCGACCAGGCCGGTCTAAACTGGGTCTATGTAGCCTGGCCGGTCAAACCGGAGGCCCTGGCCGGTGCTCTGTCCGCCGTAAGGGCCCTGGACATGCCCGGTGTCAACCTGACCATCCCCCACAAGGAGGCCGCCGCCGCCTACCTGGATGAACTGGACGGCCTGGCCCGCCTGACCGGTGCCGTAAACACCGTGGTCAACCGGGAGGGCCGGCTGGTGGGCTACAACACCGACGCACCGGGCTTCACCCTTTTCTTGCAGCGCGATCTGAACTTTCCTCCCGCCGGCAGACGGGCCATCCTGCTGGGTACCGGCGGTGCCGCCCGGGCCGTGGCGGCAGGCTTGCTGCAGGAGGGGCTGGACTTTCTCTGGCTCAGCGGGCGCAGCCGGGAAAAGAGCCATCAGCTGGAAAATGAGCTGGCCTACCATTTTCCGGGCCGCACGGCCACGCTGCCCTGGTACGACGCCGGTGACCGGGCGGCCGGCGCAGCCTGGGCCACCGCCCTGCGCTCGGCCGGGCTGGTGGTTCAAACCACGCCCCTGGGCATGTCCCCCTGCATTGATGCCCTGCCGCCTTTCCCCTTTGAGCTGCTGACGCCTGGCCATCTTGTGGTGGACATTGTTTACAACCCGCCCCGCACGCTGTTTTTGCAAAAGGCCGCCGCCCGCGGGGCCCGAGTGGAAAACGGGCTGGGCATGCTGCTCTACCAGGGCGCCCTGGCCTGGGAACTGTGGACCGGACGGACGGCCCCCGTCCCGGCCATGCGCCGGGCCCTGCAGAGCAGTCATCAGTCGTCAGACTTCGGACTTCAGAAATAAAAGGAGATGGCCAACCATGCTGCGCTTTTTAACCGCCGGAGAATCGCACGGGCCGGCCCTGCTGGTTATCGTGGAAGGACTGCCGGCCGGCCTGCCTCTGGCAACCGATTACATCAACCGGTTTTTAACCCGCCGCCAGCACGGCTTCGGGCGGGGCGGCCGCATGAATATAGAGCAGGACACTATCACCATTCTGGCCGGAGTGCGCGGTGGACGCACCCTGGGCAGCCCGCTGGCCCTGCAGATCGCCAACCGGGACCACAGCAACTGGGCCGCAATTATGTCTCCGGCCCCGGACGCCGATCTGGATTCCCGCCGGGTGACCGCGCCCCGTCCCGGCCATGCCGATCTGGCCGGAGCGCTCAAATACGGCCATAGCGACCTGCGCAATGTTCTGGAAAGGGCCAGTGCCCGGGAGACGGCAGCCCGGGTAGCCGCCGGCGCGCTGGCCGCCGCTCTGCTGGAAGAACTGGGCATTCAGATTGCCGGACAGGTGACCGGAATCGGCCCGGTTTCCATCTCCCCGCTCCTCCTGCCGCCACCCGAACTGCGCCGGAAAGTGCAGACCTCCGCTCTTTTCTGCGCCGACCCCGGGGCGGAAAAAGCTATGATTCAGGCCATTGAACAGGCTCGGGAACAGGGCGACACCCTGGGCGGCACCTTCGCCATCACGGTCAGCGGCCTGCCGCCCGGGCTGGGCAGCTATGTCCACTACGACCGGCGCCTGGACGGCATCCTGGCCGCCGCCCTGATGAGCATTCCGGCCATCAAAGGGGTGGAAATCGGTGCCGGCTTTAACGCCGCCCGGCTGCCCGGATCGCAGGTGCATGACGAAATCTTTTATACACCGGAGCGGGGTTTTTACCGGCGCACCAACCACGCCGGCGGTCTGGAGGGAGGCATGACCAACGGCGAACCGCTGCTGCTCCAGGCGGCCATGAAACCCATCCCCACCCTGATGCGGCCGCTGCGCAGTGTGGAATTTAGCACCGGGGAACCCGTGGCCGCCAGCCGGGAACGCTCCGATGTCTGCGCCGTGCCGGCCGCCTGCGTGGTAGGCGAGGCCGCCGTGGCCTGGGAAATCGCCCGGGTGGTACTGGAGCAAACGGGCGGCGACACCTGGGAAGAAATAACCGCCCGTTTTGCCGGCTACCGCCGGCGTACCGGAGAGAGGAACCAGCTATGAACACACCCGAGGACAAAACCAACATCGCCCTGCTCGGCTTCATGGGCAGCGGCAAGACCACTGCCGGCAAACGGTTGGCCCGGCGGCTGCACAGGCAGTTTCTGGATACCGACCGGATGATTGAAGAGCTGCTGGGCCTGACCGTGCGGGAGATCTTCCGCAAATATGGCGAGGCCCGCTTCCGGGGCGAGGAAGCGCTGCTCATCAGCAAGATGGCGGCCGCCACCCGCCATGCCGTCATTGCCACCGGCGGCGGTGTGGTATTGAACCCGCAGAATATAGAAAATTTAAAAAGGAGCAGCTGGCTGATCCTGCTGGACCCGCCTCTGGAGCTGCTCCTGAAACGACTGACTGGAAAGAAGAACCGGCCATTGCTCAGCACCGGGCCCGACCCGGCGACCACAGCCGCCCGCCTGCTGGTCCAGCGCCAGCCCCTCTACCGGGCCGCAGCCGAGATCGTCATTCCGGTGGAAGCCGGGGAAAACGCCGACGACACGGTAGCAAAAATCATCCACCAGCTACAAATGAGAGGTATCATTTATGCGGACAACCATCACCGTTGAACTGGGCCCGCGCCGCTATCCCATCCACATCGGCCGTCACCTGCTGGGCGAAATCCCCCGGCTGCTGGCCCAGACCGGCACGGGAAGCCAGCTCATGCTGGTGACCAATCCGGCTGTGCACGATCTGTACGGGCGCTCTCTGGCCGATGCGCTCACCCGGGCTGGATACCGGGTAGCCACCGCCCTTGTTCCGGACGGCGAACAGGCTAAATCGCTGCAGCAGGCCGCCGCCCTGTACGATGCCGCCTTTGCCGCCCGGCTGGACCGCCAGAGCGCCGTCCTGGCCCTGGGCGGCGGCGTGGTGGGCGACCTGGCCGGTTTTTTCGCCGCCACCTACCTGCGCGGCCTGCCCTTCATTCAGCTGCCCACCACCCTGCTGGCCCAGGTGGACAGCAGTGTGGGCGGCAAGGTAGCCATCAACCACCCGGGCGCCAAGAACATCATCGGCGCTTTCTACCAACCCCGCCTGGTGGTGGCCGATCTGGCCACCCTGTCCTCACTGCCCCGGCGCGAAATCGGCACCGGGCTGGCCGAGGTGATCAAGTACGGAGTTATTGCCGACGGGGAATTTTTTGCCTGGCTGGAACAGAATATGCTCCGCCTGGTTCAGCTGGACCCGGCCGCCCTGGCCGTAGCCGTGGAAAAATCCTGCCGGATCAAGGCCCGGGTGGTGGGCCAGGATGAACGCGAACAGGGACAGCGGGCCATCCTGAACTTCGGCCACACCGCCGGACACGCCCTGGAAGCGGTGACCGGCTACGCGGTTTACCGGCACGGCGAAGCCGTGGCCATCGGCATGATGGTGGCCGCCCGGCTGGCCGTGGCGCTGAGTATGATGGACCTGCCGCAGGCCCGGCGGCTGCAGCGCCTGCTGCAAATGGCCGGCCTGCCGGTGACACTGCCGGAAGGCATCGCTGTGGAGGACCTGATTACAGCCATGCAGCACGACAAAAAGATCATCTCGGGCCGCCTGACCTTTGTCCTGCCCGCATCCTTCCCCGGTCACGTTGTCCTGCAGCACATCACCGACTTCGCCCTGCTGGCTGACGTTTTGCGGGCCAGCCGCTACGAGCTATAGCTTGCTGTTCCGGCGGCGCAAATAGAGCATCAAGCCCAGCGCCACCGCCGCGGTGAGCAGCGAGGTCACCTGGGCGGTTTTCAGCCCACCGGCCAGCAGCAGGCTGTCGGCCCGCCAGAACTCCAGCCCGAAGCGCCCCAGCGCGTACAGAATAAAATACAGGGTGGTCAAAAAGCCGGGAAAGCTGGGCCGCCGGTCCACCAGCAAAAGCAGCCCCATGGCCAGCAGGTCGTATCCCGCTTCCAGGAGCTGGGTGGGCACCAGGGGCTGGGCGCCCAGGGCGGCATACGCATCGGTGCCGGGCGGGAAAACCACCCCCAGCGGTCCGCGGGTGGGCAGGCCAAAGCAGCAGCCGTTTAAAAAACAGCCCAGCCGGCCGATGGCCTGCCCCAGCAGCACGCCGGGAGCCATGATATCGGCCAGGCGCCAGAAATCCATGCCGTGTTTGCGGGTGTACCAGTACACCACGGGGACGGCACCCAGAATACTGCCCTGCACGGACAGGCCGCCCCGCCAGATAGCCAGTATCTCGCCCGGGTGCTGGCCGTAGTAAGACCAGCTGAACACCACTTCCCAGAGGCGGGCCCCCAGCAGCCCCGCCACCGTCACATAGAGCACCAGATCCCAAATAGCCTCCGGGTGGTAGTTGCGGCGCCAGGCCCGCCAGTAAGCCAGGGCCGTGCCGGCCAGAATGCCCAGCACCATCAACAAGCCGTAGGAATATACCGTCAAGGGGCCCCAGGATACCAGTATGCGGTGCATAGCTCAAAACCCCCTTGAAAAATTTGCACCCCTTCCAGCAGGAAGGGGCCTGCATAATTTTATAAGAGTTCATCCAGTTTTTTGGCCAGCACAGATTTGGCGGTAACGCCCACAATCTGTCCGGCTACCTTGCCTTCCTTGAAGAAAAGCAGACTGGGTATGCTCATGATTCCGTACTGTCTGGCCAGCCCCTGGTTGTTGTCCACATTCACCTTGGCCACTTTGGCTTTGCCGGCATATTCCGAGGCCAGCTCATCAATCACCGGAGCCATGGTCCGGCAGGGTCCGCACCAGGGCGCCCAGAAATCCACCAGCACAGGCTGGGCGGACTGCAGCACTTCCGCCGCAAAATTGCTTTCATTGAGTTCCAGAGCCACTCTCATCTCTCCTTTTAGTTATAATTTTGGGTGGGACGTTCACGATCGGCAAGCCAGGGCCGCCGGCCCGGCAGCTTAAACCCCTCACCCACCGCGCCAGCCGCCGGCCGGTGGCTGACAGGCCGAGCCGCCCTCTTTGCTCAAAACCGCACAGGCGGAAATAACCCGCTGCACTTCTTCCCGGGAGCCGCAGCGGGGGCAGACCGCCCGGTCCCGCATTTCCATGGGCATGAGCAGGGTGAAATCATGCCCGCACTTACGGCAAACGTACTCATAAATCGGCACAGGCCACAACACCTCCCCGCAATCAGCCCGCCGCTACAGTATTATTCTCCCCGGTGCCGGCATCGCTTAACCCGCCCGTAATGGCACCATTGGGACAAACAAACAAACACTCTTCGCACTCATCGCAGCGGACCGGTTCAATGGCCGCCCTTTTGGGCAGCAGGACAATGGCCTCCCGGGGACAGACACCGGCGCAGGCCCCGCAACCTTTACACAGATCGGGCACAATGTAGAACGCCATCTTTGTCCACCCCTCCAGCCCTTTTTTCCTATAATAATACAAGCCGGTTTCGCCAACAATTAAATTATTCTTAATTTTTCCTAACTGAGCTCGGAGCGTTTGAAGAGCTGGATGAAATTGAGCACAAACTGCAGCTCTTTCTCATTCAGGTTGCAGATCAGGTTGAGCACCGCCTGCACATTGGGATGCATGAGCAGTTCGCGCAGCTCCGGGTTCATCAGGCTGAGCATCTGATCCACGGCTCCGGGCTCCATGATGAAGTAGCAGGGGGACACGCCCATCACTTCGGCCAGCTTTTCCAGCGTCTTCAAAGATGGCTGCACCTTGCCCTGTTCAATCTGGCCGATCAGCCCGGCGGTCACGCCGGCCAGATTGGCCAGCTGGGCCTGGGTCAGACCGTACTCCTCCCGGAGCGCCTTCAATTTGTGGCCCAGCGAGCCTTCATGGCCCATGACCGCGGCCGGCGGCACCCCCAGCGCTTCCGCAATGCGCTTTAAAGTATTGAGTGCCGGGTAAACCGTACCCCGCTCAATCTCGCTCAGATAGGACAGCGATATACCGGCCTGGCTGGCCAGATCCTGCAGGGACATATTTTTCTCGGTGCGCATCAGGCGGATTTTATCCCCCAGGGAAAGCCCGCTGTCGGCCAGGTCACCTTCAATAAGCTGGGTCTTGGAAACATTGAGCGCCGCCGCCAGCTTGTCAATGGTCTTCAAAGAGGGCCGCTTGGAGCCCCGCTCGATTTCGCTCAAGTAAGACAGGGAAAGATTGGCCCGCCGGGCCAAATCCTGCAAGGTGTAGCCTCTTTCTTCGCGCAGGGCGCGAATCTGCTCACCTTTCACCAGCATAATGTACACTCCCACATTTAAATTATACTATTATCCTACTATACTTTCACTAAGCAGTCAATAAGCACCATTTTCACAAGGCCGCCGGAAAACTGCCGCCGTCAGCGCGCCACCAGCCGGGCGGCAATTTCCCGGAACAGCGGGGCAGCCGTTTCACCGCCACTTTTTCCCCCGGCCACCAGCACCACAATTACATAGCGCGGCTGCTGCAGCGGAGCATAGCCGGCAAACCAGGCATAAACATCCTGCCGTCCCGCCACCTGGGCCGACCCGGTCTTGCCCGCGCTGCCCAACCCCGGCAGCCAGGCTTCCCGCCCCGTACCCCGCTCTGTCACCGCCTGCATCATCTCCCGCACCGCCGCCGCCGTGGCCGGACTGATGGCCTGCTCCGGACGTCCCGCAGGCAGCCGGTGCTCCCGTCCCGCTTCGTCCAGCAATGCGGCAACCAGCCGGGGAGGACGCCAGACTCCATCATTGACCAGGGCCGCTACGGCTGCTGCCACCTGCAGGGGCGTCACCAGCACCGGCCCCTGTCCCACACTGCTGTTGGCCAGGTTGTACGGCCGGGCGATGGCCGCCAGATCCTGGCGGGAATCGACAGGGTAGTTATAACCGGTCAGCACCTGCCGGTCCAGACCCAGCGCGCGGGCATAGCGAATAATTCCGTCCGCTCCCAGCCGCCGGCCCAATTCTACAAAAACCGGGTTGCAGGAATTGGCAAAAGCCTGCTGCAGCGTCTCCCACCCGTGACCGGCCCCATACCAGCAGCGCACCGGCCGGGCCCGGGCGCCGTCACAGAAGAACTCGCTGTCGGGGCGGGCCACCCCTTCCTGCAGCGCAGCCGCCAGCACCACGATCTTGAACAGCGAGCCGGGAGGGAACAGGGCCAGCGCCCGGTTGATATAGGCGCCTTCCGCCGTGCTGCCGGTTTCCGGCAACCGCACGGCACCCGGCCGGGGATCGAAGGCCGGGCGGGAAGCCATGGCCAGCACATCGCCGCTGCGGGGGTCCAGCACCACCACCGCCCCCGCGGTCACATGTTTATCCATGACCTGCTCCACCACGGCCTGTACCCCGGCGTCCAGAGTGGTCAACACGGCCGGCCCGGGCGGGGTGTCCGCCCCCGCCTGCACCTGCACCGGGAGAGCCGACAGCTGGCGCTGCCGGGCATCGTGCCAGAAGCGGGCCGCTGCCGGTTCCCGGCGCCCGTGCAGCCAGCCCTCATAAACCGCCTCCAACCCCTGCCGGCCCACATAATCCTCCAGTGTATAAGCAACGCGGCTGCCGCGCTCAAACTTCTCCAGCTCATCCAGGCCGGTCACCCGGCCCAGATAACCGGTCAGGTGCACCGCCAGCGGACGGGGACCATAACGCACCCGGTAGGGTGCCACCAGCACACCGGGCAAAGCAAGGTCCGCGATCCGGGCAGCCTGATCCGGCCGCAAATCCCACTGTCCCACCCCGCCCCGTTCCAGACAGGCCCGCACCGCCGCCGGCGGCGCGTTCAGGATTGGTGCCAGCCGGGCCACCGCTCCCTCTTTATCCTCCAGCAGTGCCGGAAAAACCACCAGCCGGCTGGTCCAGAACCCCCCGCTCAGCGACCGGCCGTACCGGTCCAGAATCTCTCCCCGGGGATACTGTTCCAGCACATAACCCGTGGTCTGGAGAGCCAGCGCCCGGCGGGCCAGCTCCAGTCCCTGCACTATCTGCAGATAATAAAGCCGCCCAACCAGAAATGCAAAAAAAATGGCCAGGATTGCTCCCGCCAGTGCCATTCTGGTCTGCGGTTTCTCCCTGACCTGCCTCAAATCTGTTCCCCTCCGGCCCGGCTGGCATATCTATCCACCAGTCTTGCCCCAAGAGGGCTGTTTTAGACCTGCTGCACCGCCCGCCGCAGCAAGGAAAAGGGCGGCAGCTCAAAAGGCACTTCCATCCAGACCTTCTGGCAGGGGTGGGGAGCTGCCTCGATCCGCTCGCCGGTTGCGGCATCATACATAACCGCCAGCTGAAAATCACGCACCGTACCATCCGGCAGGAGCACCTCTAGCTCCTGGCCACAGGCAAAGGGATTGCGCTGCTGTACCAGCGCCCGGCCGTACCGCGCCTCGAACTCCCTGACCAGCCCCACAAAGGTGTACGGCCGGCGGTAGATGTTTTCCAGGGCATGGTGCTGTGCTCCAGGATCTCCGCCCGGCAGAAACCCGCTGGTATAGTCGCGGTTGCTCACCTTGCCCAGTTCTTCCAGCCAGCGGGGCAGCACCCGAAAAGCCGCCGGGTCCCGCCAGCAGCTGTCGATGGCCTGCCGGTAAACCGCCACCACGGTGGCCACATAGTGCACGCTCTTCACCCGTCCCTCGATTTTCAGGCTATCCACGCCGGCGGCCATCAGCTGCGGCAGGTAAGGCAAAAGGCACAGATCGCGCGAGCTTAGAATGTAGCTGCCCCGCTCATCCTCAAAAACCGGCAGGTATTCCCCCGGCCGCTTCTCCTCGCAGAGCGCATAGCGCCAGCGGCAGGCCTGGGCGCAGTCGCCCCGGTTGGCGTCCCGCCCGGTCAGGTAGTTGCTGAGCAGGCAGCGGCCGGAATAGGCCATGCACATGGCCCCGTGCACAAAGACCTCCAGCTCCACGTGGTTTTCCCGGCGGATTTCCCGGATCTCGTCCAGGGAAAGCTCCCGGGCCAGCACCACCCGCCGCACTCCCTGCCCGGCCCAGAAGCGTACCGCCCGGCTGTTGGTGGTGTTGGCCTGCGTGCTCAAATGCACCGGCAGGTCCGGCACCACCTCCCGCGCCAGAGCCAGCACCCCCGGGTCGGCCACAATCAGAGCGTCGGCCCCGGCCTCCCGCACCGCCCGCAGATAGGCCGGCAGCTGCCTTAAATCGCTCTGATGGGCAAAAATGTTCACGGCCACATACACCGCCACACCGTGGCGGTGGGCAAACTCAATGCCCCGGCGCATTTCCTCCGGGCCGAAGTTGCCGGCCCGTGCCCGCAGGCTGAAAGACGAGCCGCCCAGATAAACGGCATCGGCACCGTAGAGCACGGCGGCCTGCAGCTTTTCCAGGTCGCCGGCCGGTGCCAGCAGTTCAGGTTTGCGCAATTTGGACACGCTCATCACACCATCATCAGAAAGTATGTTTTTCACCTGCCGTCTGCGGCAGATCTTGCGGTACCGGCCCACCCTGCGGTCCGCTACGGCTGGTACAGCCGCCTGTTGCGTTCATGGGTGGCCAGGTCGGCGGCAAAAGCGTGGCTGCCGTCGGGCCGGGCCACGTAATACAGGTAGTTGGTGCTGGCCGGCTGCGCCGCGGCCAGCAGCGAGGCCCGGCCGGGCATGGCAATGGGACCGGGCGGCAACCCTTTGTACCGGTATGTATTATAAGGCGAATCCACCTGCAGATCCTTATAGTAGACCTTTTCTTTATGCCGGCCCAGGGCGTAGAGCACCGTGGCATCCACCTGCAGCGGCATGCCCCGGTGCAGGCGGTTATAGATCACTCCCGCGATCAGCGGACGCTCGCTGTCCAGCCGCGCCTCTTTCTCCACCAGCGAGGCCACCGTTACCAGCTGATGCAGGGTAAGGCCCCGCCGGGCCGCCTTTTGCTCCAGGCCCAGTTCCCGGTTCACCTGATCAAAACGCTGCAGCATGGCGGCGATCATTTCCCGGGGAGGCATGTCTGCGCTGAACAGGTAGGTGTCGGGAAATAAATACCCTTCCAGCCGGCGCATCCCGGCCGGCAAATCACGCAGATAAGGCCGGGACACCTCCCCCCGGCTCACCTGCTGCCAGAAAGCGGCCGGCGCCACACCCAGCTGCCGCTGCAGCAGGGCGGCAATCTGGGCCAGAGTATAGCCCTCGGGAATGGTGATCGCCACCTGCGTGTTGGAACCGCGTACCAGTTGCCCGGCAATCTCGGGCAGGGACTGACCGGTGGACAAAACATAATAGCCCGCTTGGAGCCGCTGTTCCAGATTGTACACTCTGGCATAGAGCACAAAGGCGTCCACCGACCGGATCAGCCCGGCCTCCCGCAAAAGCACCGCCACCTGCCGCCCGGTAGAGTGCTCCGGTACGCGTACCCGCACCGGCCGGCCCGGGTTATCCACCGGCCCCAGCAGCAGCCGCCAGCCGGTTCCGGCCAGCAGCACTACCAGCAACAGGGCCAGGAAAATTTTTATTTTGCCTCGACTCACCAGTCTGCTATTTTGCCCGCTCATAAATCCATTATAACATAAAAAAACCTCCTGCACGGCTTCAGGAGGTAAAATGCCTCGCCTAGGCGGGGGGAGAAACATTGCTCTGGGAAGTCACCTTGAGCATCTGGCTTTTTTGCTGGCCCTGTTCCAGCAAATAGCCGGGCTCGTGCAGGCGGCGCACCACCTCGTCCAGCACCAGATCCAGGTGAATACCCTGGGTGGCCACCACCGAGATGATCGGTTTGTGCCGGTAAATGCGCCTTAATAGCTTGATGGTGGTGGAAGCCACGTCGCGCGGTGTTTCGTCAATTTTGGTCACCACGATGATGTCGGCCTCGTCCAGCAGAATATTGCCCTGCTCCATGATAATCTCGCTCTTCACCCCGGCCGGAATGACCGCCAGCAAAATATCGGCCAGCTGCCGGCATTCGGGCGCCTTGTAGCCATCGTTGATGCCCACGGCTTCAATGAGCACCACATCGGGCAGGGCGGCTATCGCCGGGATATCCCGCTGGGAAAGGTTGCCCAGCTCCAGCACGGAACGCACCTTGTTCAGTTCGTCCAGCGCCCGGCGGGCGTGCTGGATTAGACGGTTTTTTTCCTTGATTTTGTTGATGTGGTCCGAGATCACCCTTTCCAGATCGCTGACCACGTCGCGACCGGGTTCGGGGATGGCAATGGTCAGATAGGTCACATCTATGCCTTTCAAAATATAGGGCTTTTCGTCCTGTATCCCCGATCCCACTGCCAGAGGCTGGTACTCCCGGCTCTTCAAACCCCGATAAAGCTCCCCCAGAATTGTGGACTTACCACTGTCGTTGCGGCCGCAAATGACAATTTTTTTCATCTGGCAGCAGCCCCCCAAACTTTCCTCAACAGGCGCTCAGCGCTCTACAGCATATTTATGCCGGGAGCTGTGCCAATATTACCGCTACTTCCCGGGAGTTGCAGGGGCTTTCAGCCGGACTTCCCGGTTATTGCCCAGGGAGGTTCCCACCAAACGCTACGGCCCCGCCGGCGGCACCAGCCCGCCCTGTCCGCCGGTACCGGTCCCGTCCGGCACCCCGCTGTCCGGACTTCCCGTTTCAGCGGGTGCCGGTACCGCCCCCGCGCCTTCACCCGGCTCAGGGTTCTCCGCCCCGGCAGCCCGGGCCGGCCCCGTGCCCACCAGCACGATCTTGTTCATGGGCCGGTACAGACTGCCCGGCAGCGGTTCCACGCGGGTTTGCCCATTTTCATAAATCACCCGCTCCGCCGCCACCCGATAGCCGGGCTGGCCTTCCTGTTTCACCTTTTGCACACCGCGGGGCAGTGTGGGATCCTGCTCATAGACCACCTGGGGCGGGAAAACCTCCAGCACTCTGGTGCGCACGCTGATCTGCTTGCGGTACTGGCGGTTGCCGTATATTTTTACAGTTAAAGAACCGCTCCCGGTAAAGGTTTTCACCAGTACATGATGGGGTGTGCTGTTGCGAAAGACAAAATCAATGTATCCGTAAGTCACCGTAGCATCCCGCCCCGGCGGCACATAGGAAACCGGCAGGGAGTGGTTGCTGCGCCGCACGATCTCCAATCCGGCCAGCAGGGCGGCGTTGTACAGCGTGGAACTGACCTGGCAGACCCCGCCGCCCAGACCTTCCACAAACTCATTGCCCACAATCACTTTGGCGTTCTTGTAACCCGCTTCCGAACTGCGCGGCCCCACCACCTGGTTGAAGGAAGACGTCCCCCCCGGCGGCAGCAGCAGATTATCCAGGGCCGCGGCAGCAATGCGGATATTGTAAGACCGGTCGGCCTGGGCAGCATCAAAACGGGTGGTGAAAGAGGCCAAAAGACCGTTTAAACCATAGCTCTCCACCTGGGCGGTGGTCACCCGGGGCGGCGCCTCCACCAGCACCAGCTCAATGGGCCGGTTGGTATATCCCTCCTGCAGTTCCTTTTGCAGGTCGGCCAGCACCCGTTCCCGGTCAATTCTTTTACCCGAGCGGCCGGGAATAATCTCAATAGTATCATCGCTGCGCACCCGAAAGGAAGCATCCTGCGGCGGCTCGGCGATTTCCCGGCCTATTTCATCCAGCTTTTGCTGCAGCCTGCTTTCATCAAAAGAAAGGCGCGGAGCTATCTCCACACCCTCCCGGGCCACCCGGCGCTGCACCAGGTATCTATCCCATAGATTTCCTTCATGCCCCACACGCAGCGCCTGTTCCACCATGGCCCCGGCCTGCAGCCGGACGCCCAGCTCCCGGGGTTCCACCGGCCAGTTGTGCTGGCCATGCCTGAACACCAGCGGCCGGGCCAGCAGCTCCCGCTCCCGGGCCAGCAAACGGGCCAGAGCCTGCGGGCGGGTCAGTCCGGCAAAATCCTCACCCATCACCCGCACCCCGGGCACGATTCTATCCGCAGGTACCAGCACCTGTTTGAGGTACAGATAACCCGCCCCGGCCAGCAAAACCGCCCCCAGTAGAAAAGCCAGCCCTCCCATCAACCAGAACCTTTGCCTGGCCAACGCCCCATGCCCCCTTTAAAAGCCATCCAAAGCAAAGACGCCGTCCGGGGGACTTTTGTTCCCGCCGGGCAGCCCGGCCACCCGCCGGAAGAAAAAAGCCGGCTTCTGGCGTTCCCTGAACCGGGAACCCCGTACCGGCTTGTTTTCCGTCAGCTATGTCTTTTAGTGCAGCTCTTCCTCATCCTCCAGCAGCTCCTGCCAGGCATCGGCCACCTTTTCCCATTCCTCGTCGTCTTCAATATCCTTCAGGATGTCATTGCCGAACTCGTCCTTGTCAAACTTGAGAATGATGGCCTCCTCGGCTTCCTCATCACCCTCCAGCACCGGCACCAAAATGGCATACCGGGAACCATCCACCTCTATTTCTTCCAGAAGAATAAAATCTTCTTCTTCCCCGTTTTCATTGATCAGGGTGATGATTTCCTCTTCTTCCGCACAGCCGCAACCGCAGCCGCACTCGTGTTCATGCTCGGACAACAAAGATCACCTCTTTAACACAAGTTGACGGTATTTTATACCATAACGCCCCGGCTGTCAAGCAAAGAGAAGCTGCTGCCATCACTTATATTTTGTCCCTGTACCCGCCCGGATAACCGGCCCGCAGCCCAAATTTCAGCTGCGGGCCTGCCGGTCCAGAAAGCCCTGCAGGATGTAGACCGCCGCCAGCTTGTCCACCACTTTTTTGCGCCCCCGCCGGCTGACATCGGCCCCCAGCAGGTGTTTTTGCGCCGCCACGGTGGAAAGGCGCTCATCCCACAGATGCACGGGCCGGCCCAGCCGCTCCCGGAGCAGCGCGGCGAACTGCTGCACCATCTCGGCCCGGGGGCCCAGGCTGCCATCCATATTTTTGGGCAGGCCCAGCACAAACTCCTCCACCTCGTATTGCTGCACCAAAGCGGCCAGCTGCTGCAGGTCACCATCCAGATCCCCACGGCGCAGTGTAGTTACACCCTGGGCCGTCCAGCCCAGCGGATCGCTCACCGCCACACCGATGGTCTTGTCCCCCAGATCCAGGCCCATAATACGCAAAGGCATCGCTCTCCTCAGATAATTTTAAGGCACATTTCGGGACAGGCCGCCCCGCAGTAGCCGCACAGGCGGCAGCGCTCCCGATCCACCACAGCCCGCCCGTCCACCAGCTGGAGGGCCCCGGCACTGCAGGCCGCCACACAGCGGCCGCAGCCCTGGCACCAGTCCTCCACCAGCAGGCGCCGGCGGGTGTGGCGCAGTTGCCGGAGCAGTCTTTCAGGTACCGGCCGGCCGCTAAAGAGAGCCAGGTTGCACTCCACCTCGGCGGTACTCTGCATGCCCACCGCCACAGCGGCGATTTCCGGCCGGCCCAGCACAAACTCCAGAGCCGCCGGCACATCGCCCAGCAGGTGGCCGCCGCCCAGCGCCTTCATGGCGTATATACCCTTGCCCCGGTCCACCGCCAGCTGGATGGCCGCCAGCATCTCCGCGGGCGTACCGTCTTTAATGCCCACTCCAGCGCGGTTGAAAATGGGGTGGATAACCTGAATTTCGGGTATGACGGCGGCCGCCCGCACTGCCGCCACACTGTGGGTGGATATGCCGATGCAGCGCACATAGCCGGCAGCCACGGCATCCAGCAAAAATTCCACCGCCGGCCAGTGACCGCGAATGGTTTGCTCCTCCTGCTCGTGCAGCAGAAAAATGTCTACATAATCCGTACCCAGTTCTGTGAGGGCTTTTTCCACACTCCGGCGCATACCCTCATAGGTGTAGGCGTAAGACTTGCTGGCAATGATCACACTCTGACGCCGGCGCCGCACCGCCTGCCGAATATAGGCATAGGTCTGGTAGAGCTCGGCCGTGTCGATAAAATTCACCCCGCCGTCCAGAGCGGCCTCCAGTACGCGCACCCCCTCCGCCAGGGGCAGGGCGGCCTGCAGCGGACCGATGGTCAGCGCACCGAAACACAACCGGGATACGGTCAGGCCGGTCTGGCCCAGAGACCGGTACTGCAAATTATCACCCGCTTTTCGGTTACTATACCCGAACATCCCGCCCGCCGCACTCCGCCGGAATGATCCGGCGCGCGCGGTGCAAAGTGCGGCCCGGCATAGTGGCCCGCCTCACCCCGCACGCCGCAAAGCAAACGCCCTGGCAGAGCAGGGCGGACCAAGGCGTCACTTTTCCAGGTAATTTTTTAAAAGCTCTTCCATAATCTCATCGCGTTCCAGCCTGCGGATCAGGCTGCGGGCATTGTTGTGACTGGTAATATAGGCGGGATCACCGGACAGGAGATAACCCACAAGCTGGTTAATGGGGTGGTATCCCTTTTGTTTCAAAGCCAGATAGACTGTCTGCATGATTTCCCGGACCGAAGAGACATCATCCCCCCGTACCCTGAACATCATGGTCTGTTCCATTTGCTCCCCGGACATGACCATCCCCCCCGATATTACCGGTGCACCCCGGTTTACGTGCTCCCGGGCGGCCCGGCAGCTCCGCAATGCGCTACATCCTGGTATTGTAATATATTCGTCCCGCGCCGGGATTTTCCTTTTAAAATTTGCGACTCAGGCGGTTTTTAGCTGTTCTCCCACCAGACGGCGGGCTTTGTCCAGCGCCTCATTGATCCGGGACAGGTCCTTGCCCCCGGCCTGGGCCATTTCGGGCTTGCCCCCGCCACCGCCGCCCAGCACGGCAGCTACCTCTTTGACCAGTTTACCCGCGTGCAGGCCACGGCCGGTAAGGTCTTTGGTCACGGCCGCCACCAGGTTCACCCGCTCGCCGGCCGGCGCAGCCAGCACAATCACCGCCGAACCCAAACGGTCGCGCAGCAGGTCCACCATGGCCCGCAGGCTGTCCATATCGGCCGCCGTAGCCCGGGCCGCCAGCAGCTTCACGCCGCCCACTTCCTGCACCTGGGACAGCAGTTCCTGCACTTCCAGCCTGGCCAGACGGGCGCGCAGGGTTTCGGTTTCCTTCTCCAGTTCCTGGTGCGCTCGGACCAGGTTCTCCACCCGCTGCACCACATCGTGGGCCGCCGCTTTGACCAGACGACCGATGCTCTCCAGCTGCGCTTCCTTCTCATACAGGTAGTGCAGGGCGCCGGCGCCGGTGACCGCTTCCACCCGCCGCAGGCCCGCCCCGATGGAGCTTTCGCCCAGCAGCTTGAACAGCCCGGCCTGGGAGGTGCGCTGCAGGTGGGTACCGCCGCACAGCTCAATGCTGTAGTCACCCATTTTGACCACCCGCACGGTCTGCCCGTACTTTTCCCCGAAGAGCGCCACCGCGCCCATGGCCCGCGCCTCCTCCAGGCCGGTCTCCAGCACTTCCACCGGCAGATCGGCCAGGATGGCCCGGTTGACCAGTTCCTCAATGCGCCGCATTTCCTGCGGGGTGAGTGCGGCATAGTGGGTGAAGTCAAAGCGCAGGCGCTCGGGTTCCACCAGCGAACCGGCCTGGTTGACGTGCTCGCCCAGCACCTCTTTCAGCGCCCGGTGCAGCAGGTGGGTGGCCGAGTGGTTGCGGGCCACCGCCGCCCGGCGGGCAGCATCCACTGTCACCTGCACAGCATCGCCCTCTTTGATCAGGCCGCTTTTCACCTTGCCTTTATGCACAATCAGCCCTTCCACCGGCCGGGTGACTTCGGTCACTTCCACCCGCACCTCGCCGGCCTCCAGGACAGCATGGTCGGCCACCTGCCCGCCCGACTCGGCATAACAGGGGGTTTGATCCAGCACCAGGTAGACATCCTCGCCAGCCGCCGCCCGGTCGGCCCGCTGGCCTTCCTTCACCAGAAAGAGCACTTTACCCTCGGCCCGCAGGGTCTGGTAACCGACAAAATTGGTTTCGCCATAGGTATCGCGCGCCTCGCGGAACAGAGTGTCCAGTTCGGAAATATACTCGGTCTCCTGCCGGGCACTGCGCGCCCGCTGCCGCTGCTCTTCCATGGCCGCGGCAAAACCGGACTCGTCCACGTCCAGCCCCTGCTCGGCGGCCATCTCTCTGGTCAGCTCCAGCGGGAAACCGTAAGTGTCGTACAACCGGAAAGCGTCCGGGCCGCTCAGCACGGTTCGCCCTTCCGCTCTGGCCCCGGCGATCATTTTGTTCAGAATTTCGGTACCCTGGGCCAGGGTCTCGCCAAACCGCTCCTCCTCGGTACGCACCACCCGGGTCACGTGCTCGCGGTGGGCCACCAGCTCGGGATAAACCTCGCCCATCTGGTCGATGATGGCACCGGCCACCCGGTACAGGAAGGGTTCCTGATAGCCCAGCAGGCGGCCGAAGCGCACGGCCCGGCGCAGCAGGCGGCGCAATACATATCCGCGCCCCTCGTTGGAAGGCAGCGCCCCGTCAGCCACGGCAAAGGTCACGGCCCGGCAGTGGTCGGCAATCACTTTCAGCGCCAGGTCACCGCGGGACGATGTGCCATAGGGCACGCCCAGGATACCGGCCGTAAAGTCCATAATTTCCCGGAACAGGTCGGTATCAAAATTGGAGGCCACACCCTGCAGCACGGAAGCCACCCGCTCCAGGCCCATACCCGTGTCAATGCCCTTGTTTTCCAGCGGTGTGTAATTGCCCTGCTCATCGCGGAAAAACTGGATGAAGACCAGGTTCCAGATCTCCAGGAAACGGTCGCAGTCGCAGCCCACACCGCATTCCGGACTGCCGCAGCCCCTTTCCTCACCCAGGTCGATGTATATTTCCGAACAGGGACCGCACGGCCCCACGCCAATCTCCCAGAAATTGGTATCCTTGCCCATGCGCACAATGCGCTCTGCCGGTACCCCCACCTGGTGGTGCCAGATGTCGAAGGCCTCGTCATCGTCCAGGTAGATGGTGATCCACAGTTTGTCCTCCGGCAGTTCCAGGTGCCGGGTGACAAATTCCCAGGCCCAGCCGATGGCTTCTTGCTTGAAATAATCGCCGAAGGAGAAATTGCCCAGCATTTCAAAGAAGGTGTGGTGACGGGCGGTCTTGCCCACCGACTCGATGTCCGGCGTGCGCAGGCACTTCTGGCAGGTGGTGATGCGCCGCACCGGCGGAATGGCCGCACCGGTGAAGTAGGGTTTGAAGGGAACCATGCCCGCCGCCGTCCACAAAATACTGGGATCGTTGACCGGGATCAGCGACGCGCTGGGATAAATCTCGTGCTGTCTGGAAGCGAAAAACTGCAAAAACCTTTCTCTGATCTCCTTGCCGGACATGCGTTTCAAGCTAATCACTCCAAAACCGGTTATTATGTGCAGGACATATGTTATAATTATACAAAAATTGTCTAATTAATGTCAAGAATCGGCTCTCCGGCCACAATTTACAGTTATCTGCATATTTATTAATTAATTGCCCAAAGTAGTGGTTAATGAACAGGCATGCCTGATAACATCCGTGATCTATTTACCATATATGTCACTTAATACCATTTATCTCCTGGGAA
>NZ_JBRAJI010000021.1:0-41209 GCF_052744395.1 Desulfurispora sp.
AATATCGCAGAATATCAATGGTTTTTAAAAATTTATTTCACGGATTCAGGATATAGTCAGACATTTGTGTTCGGTTAATGCAAAAAACTACAATGTATAGTCACTCATGGTGCCTGATAAACAATATATTGTATATCATAATACTTAACCGAACACGAATGTATAGTCAGAGGTGAATGGCATGATAATAAACAAGTTGAGCGAAATAATGGGGAGAAACCGCTTTAAAATTAAAGATGTTGTGGAAAGGTCTGAACTGGCGCGGAATACAGTTACAGAATTGTACTATGACAGGGCAAAGATGATATCGTTTGAGACTATGGATAAACTATGCCGTGCCCTCAACTGCCAGCCCGGGGATTTATTTGAATACATCCCCACCGCAAGGGAGGAAAACCAAAATGCAGCGCAGGTTTAAGGTAGTCCTGGAGTGGAATAATGAGGGGGGCGGGTATACAGTCACCGTACCAGCCCTGCCCGGCTGTATTACCGAAGGCGATACACTGGAAGAGGCTCTGGCCAACGCAAGGGAAGCGATAACCGGATACATCAGGATAATGGAAAAGCTGGGGCAGCCTGTACCACTAAGTGACTTGCCACCGGTACAGCGTCAGGAACTGGTGATAAACATATGACGCCCAGGTTACCCAGGGTATCAGGTAAAGACATCCTGGCAGCACTGAAGCGAAATGGTTTTACACTTGTGGATATTGAGGGAAGTCACCACTACCTGTTATCCCCTGCCGGCAAGATAGTTACCATACCAGTGCATGGACAACGGATTCTAAAACCCAAAACCCTCAAATCCATCCTCAACCAGGCCGGACTGACTGCAGAAGAACTGATTGACTTGCTCTAACGTCGCTCAAGCCCTTTGTGATCGGCCGGAAAAACTGGCTGTTTGCCAACACTCCGCGGGGTGCCCGAGCCAGTGCGGTTATTTACAGCATTGTGGAGACGGCGAAGGGATCATTACCTCAAGAGTGCCGACAGGGAAGCAGCAGACAGGCTGGAACGGGTCTACCAGACCATGAAAGAAAGCGGACAAAAAGGCACGAAAAAAGGACGGGCATGAATGCCTGTCCTTTGGCCTTTGTTAGGTGTAGTTACCTGCAGTTTGCTCCCAAATTGCTCCCAAAATGGCCTTTCTGCAGAATTCGCTATAAATCGAAAAGGCCTCAAACCATTGAGGCCCTTGGCTTTTTCTGGAGCTGGAGATGGGATTCGAACCCACGACCTGCGCATTACGAGTGCGCTGCTCTACCACTGAGCCACTCCAGCATCTTATCGCAAAGATTATTATAGCAAACTAAATGCGCTTGATCAACACACAAAAAAACACCGCATTGGTACGGTGTTAACGGATTGTAGCATACAGCGCCCGCTCCTGGGGGTCAAAACGGGCTTCAAACTTGCCCTTCTGGGTAATACCAAACTGGTTGAAGAAACCTTTGCCAAATACCTTGGTCTTTTTAATTTCCATACCGCCTTCTTCCACTGCCCGCACCCGGATGGTCTGGGTCTCCCGGTCAAACGCCAGTTCAATCCGGTTAGTACCCAGTTTTTCTCTCGCAACACTATTTAACACCAGTGAAGTTTTGGAGAGAGTTATGAGCGGTACTTTTTCCGAACGTTCACCACGCGGTTTGTAGACCTCAAATCCCACTTTCTGCCACTCCCTGTTTATTCAGCATTATTTCCCTCTCTGTAATAATTTAATCTACAACAAATTGCCCTGTCAATAAGCCTGTACAAGAAATAACGCGTTAATGATAATATTAATGGCTCTTCTCCTTTGTTATTATAAAATATTACCTTTTTGGTATGTTGTTAATCATAAACCATCATTCACCCATTTTTTGCAAAAGATCATGCAACATATTTATGGCCGATTCAATACCATCCGCATAACCGATATTGTACTCACTGGCTTTCATCTCCCGAAGGTAATGCAAATATACAGTAAACTCCCTGGTCCATTCATCAATGAGCGCATTTATGTCCAGGTTCATGTCTGCACCCCCTTCCCCACGAAAAATATCGCCTCATAGCGAGATTTACCAGGCACGGGACAGGATCACAAAACATATGATGTTTAGAAAATCTGCCTGTTCGGCCGCAAGTTGCAAGGAGTGGGGAAAGAATGTCCTATCTTTACGGTGACATTATTCTGATCCACGGAGATAACGCCATTGCCGGTGCCATCAAGAACCTCACCGACAGTTTTTTCAGCCATGCCGCCCTGTGCACCGAAAAAAACATGGTGGCCGAAATGCTGCATGACGGTTTCAAATATCACTCGAATAGATACTGGCGAGGGCAGCAGGCCTATATAGTGCTCCGGCACAAACAGCTCATCTACAGCCCGCCGCCTGCAGCATACGCCATCCGGCAAAAAATGCGCCAGGTGATTGAACAATACCGCCAGCATCCACCCCGTTACGACTATTTTGAAATCCTCCGGCTGGCGGTTAAACTTTTAAAAGAAAAAGGCCAGCAGATGTTTCGGGGCGGTCAGTATTATTTTACCGAAAAAGAACTGCTGGAAATTGGTCAGCGGCTGATTTGCTCGGCCATGGTGGATACGGTCTACGAAAAGGCCGGCATCGATCTTTTCCCCGGCCGCATCCCCCGCGATGTCACCCCGGCCGACCTGGCCTCCCTGGCCAGAGAACCGGGCAATGTATTAGAAATTATTGACACATACATTCCCCTGTGATCTCTGGCACCGGGACCGGCCCCAATCAATCAGCGACCGTAAAGCCGTCGTTCATACTTCCCGCCCCTCCAGGCTGAGCAGATATCTTTTGGTCTCCAGACCCGCTCCAAAACCGCCCAGACCCTGCGCGGCTAGCACGCGGTGGCAGGGTACCACCAACAAAACCCGGTTGGCCCCCAGCACCTGGCCCACCGCCCGGGACGCCGCCGGGCGGCCGGCCAGCGCGGCCAGCTGGCCATAGGTACGGGTTTCCCCGTAGGGTATATCCCGTACCAGCTGCAACACGACCCTCTGAAATTCGGTGTACAGGCTAAAATCCACCGGATAGTCCAGCTTCACCCGCCGGCCGGCGAAATAGTCGCCAATTTCCCGAGCCAGGTCGTCCAGCCAGGCAGCGGCAGGCAGGCCCGGCTCCTCTGCCATTTTCAGCCGCGGTCCACCGGTCGCGGCTTTCTTGCGCATTATCGCCAGACCCTCTTGCAGTTCCCGGTGCACTTCCTCCCGCCGGCCGGGCAGGGAGAGCCATAAAAGACCCTTGGCACTTACGGCCACCCCGCAATAGCCAGCCCCGGTAGCCAGTTCCCCATAACCAACCACCATGCCGACCTCCGCCGGGCCGCCATTGTCAGCGCTTTGGCTATACATAAATTACCTCCTGCTAATCCCGGCAGGTCATTGCTGCCTGTGCCGCTCCACGCTGCTGATAAACACGGCCAGCCCCACCAGAATGGCCAGACTGCCGGCCAGCTGCACCGACCCCGGCATCTGCCGCCAGATCAGGTAGGCCAGCACCGTAGCCCCTACCGGCTCACCCAGGATGCTCACCGAAACCACAGCCGCCGGAACATGGCGCAGGGCCCAGTTGAACAGAGTGTGCCCCAAAATAGTGGGAAAAACCGCCAGGGCGACAAACCAACCCCAGGTGGCCGCGGGAAAACCGGCCAGCGGCTGCTGAAAAGCCAGCCAGTTGATGGCAAACAACACCAGAGCGGCCACGCCGTAAACCACATAGACATAGGGCAGCAGAGAAAGGCGCTGCCGGAGCCCCCGGCCCATCAGGACATATAGAGCGACAAAAAATGCTCCGGAAAGGGCCAGCAAATCTCCCCATAGCGCCCGTCCGCCCACGGCAAAGTCACCATATCCCACCAGGATACTGCCGCCGATGGCCAGCAGGGCGCCGGCCAGAGCACCGGAGCCCACCTTTTCCCCGTACAGCCAGTACCCGCCAGCGATTACAAACAGGGGCTGCAGTGTAACCAGCACCGTGGAACTGGAAATGGTGGTGTACTCCAGTGAAGTAAACCAGACCGCAAAGTGCAGAGCCAAAAACACACCGGCCAGCCCGGCCAGCAAGAAATCGCGCCGGGCCATGTCTTTTAGTTCGCTCCAGCGGCTACCGGCCAGCAGCGGCCCGGTCAGGATGAGCAAAGTGAAAAAAAGGCGGTAAAAAGCCGCCACCAGAGGCGGCGCAGCGGCCAGTTTGATGAATATAGCCGATGAGGCCGCCGCCAGCACAGCGATGAAAATGGCCAGATAGGGACTGGATGATTTCTGCAGCAGCACTATCACCCCTTCAATCGCGCCGGCAAACCCAAACGCCGGCTGCCGGATGCCGACACATATTTCTCCTTAACTACAAAACGCTCAGTCAAACAAATCGGTGGACAGATAGCGCTCACCCGTATCGGGCAGCAGCACCACCACAAGCCGGCCCCGGTTTTCCTCGCGCCCGGCCACCTGCAGGGCCGCCCACAGAGCCGCCCCGCTGGATATACCGCACAGCAATCCTTCTCTCCGGGCCAGCTGCCGGGTAGTTTCCCGGGCCGCCGCCCCGCTCACCGGAATGATCTCGTCCAGCAGGCCGGTATCCAGCGTCCGGGGGATGAAGCCCGGACCAATACCCTGAATGGGATGCGGCCCGGATTTTCCTCCCGAAACAACGGCCGATTCGGCCGGCTCCACCGCCACCAACCGTAAACCGGGCTTGCGTTCTTTCAGATAGCGGCCGGCACCGCTGATGGTCCCCCCGGTGCCCACTCCCGCCACCAGCACATCCACCGCCCCCTGCGTATCCCGCCAAATTTCCGGACCGGTGGTCAGATAATGCACCTGCGGCACATCCGGGTTGGTGAACTGGGAGGGGATAAAGGAAGGGCGGTACCGGGCAGCCAGCTCCTGTGCCTGTTCAATGGCCCCGGTCATGCCCCTATCGGCCGGAGTGAGCACCAGCTCGGCCCCGTAAGCGACCAGCAAGCGACGGCGCTCCACACTCATGCTTTCCGGCATGGTCAATATCAGTTTCAGATTATGTACAGCACAGAATATGGCCAGGCCGATACCGGTATTGCCACTGGTGGGTTCGATGATGGTAGTCTCTCCGGTTAACCGGCCGTCCTGCAGAGCCTGCTGCAGCATGTACACTCCCACCCGGTCCTTGACACTGCCGCCGGGATTAAAAAACTCGATCTTGGCCGCCACCCGCGCCGGCAGGCCGGCAGCCATCCTGTCCAGATACTGGATGGGCGTGTTGCCCACCAGCTGCAAAACATTTTCCTTAATCATAATTAAATGCTCACCTGCCATGTATAAATTGCCAACCTGGATTTAACCATATTTTAAGTATAACCCGGCAACCGGCATCCGGCAGCAACAATTTCCTCCCGGACCATGACTTTTTATATTAGCCGGCCGGCCTGCTGCCCCGACGGCACGATCAGGGCGCACCGATTTTCCTGCCCAGAGCAAAGCCCCTGCGGTATGCTCCCGCAGGGGCTTTTTCAAGAGGTTATGAACTTACATCATGGGGGGCATGTTGCCCATGCCGCCGGCACCGCCTTCTTTTTCTTCCGGCTTTTCGGCCACCAGGGTTTCGGTGGTCAGGATCATGGCCGCAATGCTGGCTGCGTTCTGCAGAGCGCTGCGGGTCACCTTGGCCGGGTCCACAATGCCGGCTTCAATCATGTTCACATATTCGCCGCTCAAGGCGTTGAAGCCCACGCCGGGCTCGGAGTTGCGCACTCTCTCCACCACCACGGAACCTTCCACGCCGGCGTTGTTGGCAATCTGGCGCAGCGGCTCTTCCAGGGCGCGGCGCACAATGTCCACACCGGTCTTTTCATCCATGGAAGCGGTCTCAATGCCGTCCAGCGACTTGATAATCTGCACATAGGCCACGCCGCCGCCGGAAACAATACCTTCTTCCACCGCGGCCCGGGTGGCGTTGAGGGCGTCCTCGATGCGCAGCTTCTTCTCCTTCATTTCCACTTCGGTAGCAGCACCCACCTGAATAACCGCTACGCCGCCAGCCAGCTTGGCCAGACGCTCCTGCAGTTTCTCGCGGTCGAAGTCGGAAGTGGTTTCCTCGATTTGCTTCTTGATCTGGGCCACGCGAGCGGTAACCTTGTTCGGATCGCCGGCGCCACCCACAATGATGGTTTCTTCTTTCTTCACGCGCACCTTGGAAGCTTTGCCCAGCATATCCAGGGTAGCCTTGTCCAGCTTCAGGCCAACTTCCTCGGTGATCACAGTACCGCCGGTCAGGATGGCGATATCCTCCAGCATGGCCTTGCGACGGTCGCCAAAGCCAGGGGCCTTTACAGCAACGCACTGGAAGGTGCCGCGCAGCTTGTTCAGCACCAGGGTGGCCAGAGCTTCGCCTTCCACATCTTCAGCAATGATCAGGAGCGGCTTGCCAGTCTGGACCACTTTTTCCAGAATGGGCAGGATGTCGGCAATAGCCGAAATCTTCTTGTCGGTGATCAGCACCAGCGGATCGCTGAGCACGGCTTCCATCTTGTCGGTATCGGTGATCATGTACGGGGAGATGTAGCCGCGGTCGAAGTTCATGCCTTCCACCACTTCCAGGGTGGTGGCCATGCCCTTGGACTCTTCCACAGTGATAACGCCGTCTTTGCCCACTTTTTCCATGGCATCGGCAATCAGTTCACCTATGGAGGTATCGTTGGCCGAGATGGAAGCAACCTGGGCGATGGCAGCCCGGCTTTCCACCGGCTTGGCGGCAGCTTTGATGCCTTCCACGGCTTTTTCCACAGCCTTTTCAATGCCGCGCTTGACAATCATGGGGTTAGCGCCAGCAGCCACCACTTTTAGACCTTCCCGCACAATGGCCTGAGCCAGCACGGTAGCGGTGGTGGTACCGTCACCGGCCACATCGTTGGTCTTGGTGGCCACCTCCTTGACCAGCTGGGCCCCCATGTTTTCAAAGGGGTCCTTGAGCTCGATTTCCCGCGCGATAGTCACACCGTCATTGGTGATCATGGGGGCGCCGAATTTCTTCTCCAGCACCACGTTGCGGCCCTTGGGGCCCAGAGTGACCTTTACGGCTTCCGCCAGGGCGTTAACACCGCGCTCCAGAGCACGGCGCGCTTCTTCCCGGAAAATAATTTCTTTACCGGCCACTGCACATTACCTCCTTGGAAACAGAAAATTTAATGGTTCTTGCTGTTTACTGATTATGTTAGACCTGTGCTGGTATCAGTGCATCAACCAGCATACTGTGAATTGCCCGGAAAACTACTTACTTTTCAATGACGCCCAGAATGTCGGCTTCCCGCAGGATCAGGTATTCCACATCGTCAATTTTGAACTCGTTGCCAGCATATTTGGAAAACAGCACCTGATCGCCCACTTTCACATCCACAGGCACCCGGGTCCCATTGTCCAGCAGGCGGCCGGGGCCAACAGCGATCACTTCACCCTTCTGGGGCTTTTCCTTGGCGGTGTCCGGCAGGACGATGCCTCCCCTGGTTACTTCCTCGCTGGGCAGCGGCTTGACAACCACCCGTTCACCTAACGGTCTGATCACTGAAAAACCCTCCCTTTAATTAATGGTTAAATTATTATGATTACTGGCTGGAATTATTGTTAGCACTCATTCAAGGAGAGTGCTAACATCCAAGTAATATAATATAGAACGAGCAAACCAAAAGCAACCACCCCTTCAACCAGAATTCACCCCTGGTGGGCGAAATTAACCAATGAGCAGAGATTATCTTTTGATTTCTCCTTCTATATTGCCACAAAAACTTTTTCCATTTCCTCCAGATTATATTCTGACCGTTCTTTCCAGCTTTTATACCATGTTCATGCTAATTTTTCCGTTATCAGGCAAACAGCCCCGTACTGTCCGAGCCAAATCCAGTACCGCTCCAGGCCGGGAAAGGGGCTGGCGGCTCGCCCGGGCGGCCCGTCCCGGCTAACCCCGGGCACACTCGCCAGCCCGCCCGGTCAAAATGTCCAGCCCGTGGGGCAGAGCGGGCATAATGGCCTCCAGGCACTCCTGGACTGCTCTGGGGCTGCCCGGCAAATTGATGATCAGAGTGCGATGGCGAATACCGGCCACCGCCCGGCTGAGCATGGCCCGGGAGGTCTTTTTAAGACTCACCGCCCGCATTACTTCGGGTATACCCGGCACCTCGCGCTCCATGATTTCCCGGGTGGCTTCGGGAGTGACATCCCGCGGCCCGAAACCGGTACCGCCCGTGGTCAGAATCAAATCCAGCCGGTCGTGGTCCACCATGTGCAGCAGGCTCTCCTTGATTGCCTCCAGCTCATCGGGCACCACCCGGTAGTCGGCCACCTGCCAGCCCTGGACCGCCACCATCTCCCTGATCACGGCGGCGCTCTGGTCCTGGCGCTCTCCCCGCGCCCCTTTGTCACTGGCGGTCAAAATACCCACGCGATACATCACAACACCTCCGGCATACATCCATGCTTTTTTCGGACTGCCTTCACAGCAATATATAACGAAGCGCCACTCAGGCAAATGTTCAACAAAGTTGCACTTGTTTCTTGCTGAATCAACCTGCCCGGTATAAAATCAGTCTAACAGCCAACGGTGTCCGGAACCGCTTATTCGGGCGGTTGCCACAACCGACACACCCAGAAATGCCTGTCCTGATGGCAGAAAGGGGATTGTCCGTGTCCAGCCTGACCCGAGAACAGCCCATCCACCGCTATCAAGACGGCCACATCACCCCGACCGGCGACCTGCTGGTCCGCGAGGTGCCCCTGACCTTATTCCTCAACGACAGCGAACTGGCCACCCTGGTCTGCTCACCGGGGGCCTGGCGCGAGCTGGCCGCCGGCTTTCTGCTCAGCGAGGGGTTAATCCACAGCGCGGACGACATCGCAGAAATCACCCTGCGGGAGGACGAGGGCCTTTTGTGGGTGCAAACCGCCCGCCCAGTACCCCAGGTGGAAAATTTCTTGCGCCGCCAGCTGGCCAGCTGCTGCGGCAAGGGGCGGACAGGGCTGTATTTTGTCAATGACGCCGCCCAGCTCCAGCCAATCCGCTCCCCGGCCCGCTTTGCCGCCGCCGACATCCTGACCGTCGCCCGGCAGCTGGAGGAAAGGGCCCGGCTGTTCCGGGACACCGGGGGCGTACACAGCGCCGCCCTGGCCGCCGGCGGGCGGCTGGTGGTGATGTACGAGGACATCGGCCGGCACAATGCGGTGGACAAAGTGCTGGGCCACTGCCTGTGGCAGCGGCTGCCGGTCCAGGACGGAGCGCTGGTTTTAAGCGGCCGGGTTTCTTCGGAAATCCTGATCAAGGCCGTCCGGGCCGGCCTGCCGGCCGTGATCTCCCGCGCCGCCCCCACCGCTCTAGCGGTGGATTTGGCCCATGACTTCCAGGTCTGTCTGATTGGCTTTGCTCGGGGTGAAAGGTTTAATGTGTACAGTGGGCAGGAACGGGTCTTACTCTAAAAGCACACCCGCCGCGCCCCAATCGGTTGTTTGAGCCGACACCGCTCCAGAAAGAGCCCCCAGAGCTCCACCTAAACTTCCACCCCGCAGCTCCACATCACCCGGCCGCAGTCGCGCAGGTCGTAGCCGCCCAGGGCGCGCACCGCCTCCCGGAAGGCCGGGTCGGCCATCACAGCCAGCAGGCGCTGGATATACGGTGTGTGCCAGTATTCGCCGGCCACGCACAGGTCGTAGCGCTCCTCGCCCACCGGGATGAACTCCAGATCCAGGGCCCGGGCCGCCGCCAGAATGCCCATGCCGGCATCGGCCGCCCCCGAAGCCACGGCCGCCGCCACGGCCATGTGGGTGTACTCCTCCCGCTGATAACCCTGGATAGCGGATGGATCCAACCCTTCCTGCTTCAAGAGGTAGTCCATTAGCACCCGCGTACCCGCTCCCCGCTGCCGGTTGACAAAGGTGACATCGGGCCGCGCCAGATCCCGCACCCCGCGGATATTTTTGGGGTTACCCTTGGCCACCAGCAGGCCCTGCTGGCGGTAGACCAGATTGACCAATACGACAGGCCGCCCGGGCAGCAGGCGCTGGATATAGGCTACGTTGTATTCACCGCTTTGCTCATCCAGCAGGTGGGTACCGGCGCAGTGCGCCTCCCCGCGTTTGATGGCGTTTAATCCGCCCAGACTGCCCACATGGGCCGAGGACAGGCTGGCCCGGGGATCCCGCTGGCGCAGAAAGCTGCCCATGATGTCCAGAGCCAGGTCGTGGCTGCCGATAACCACGGTGGTCTGGCGCACTTCCTCCAGCGGGCGCAGCAGTTCCACCTCCACCTGTTCGCCGGCCTGGTAGCCTTCCACCATTTCCGGAATGCGCAGCATGGCATCGGCCCGGATGAGCGAAGTGATCATGCCGGCGCCGCGGGAGATGGGCGTAGCCATCAGTTTGTCTCCCACCTGGCCCAGTTTCAGACGCACAAACTCCTGTACCCCGATGCTGGATACAATCTTGCGCGACACGGTCACCCGGGCCTGCGGCCGGGCCGGCACAGCCAGCCCCTGCCGGGCGTAGATGATGGGTGCTACAAACAGCTCCATGCCCAGCACAGCGGAAACCGGATAACCGGGCACACCGATCACCGGCTTATTCTGGACCACTCCCAGCACCACCGGCTTGCCCGGCTTGATGGCCACACCGTGGGCAAACACACGGCCCAGCTCGCCAATCAGCGCCGCGGTGTAGTCATCCCGCCCGGCGGAAGAGCCGGCATTGATCAGTACAATGTCGGCCTCCGCCAGGGCGGTCAAAAGCCGCTCTTTGAGCAGCTCATACCGGTCGGGAGTGATGCCCAGGGACAGGGGCTGCCCGCCCCACTGCTCCACCATGGCGGCAAACATGCGGCTGTTGTACTCTATGATACTGCCGGGAGCAAGGGCGCTGCCCGGCTCCACCAACTCGTCGCCCGTGGGCAAAAGAGCTACCCGGGGGCGGGGGTGCACCGCTACTTCGGTCACCCCGCCGGCCAGGATGCCACCCAGATCGTAGGGGCGCAACAAATGGTTGGCCGGCAGGATCATCTCGGTAGCCACCACATCTTCCCCCACCGCCCGCACGTGCTGCCAGGGCACGGCCGCAGCGGTGATTTCAAATTCTTCATCGCTGATGAAATGCACATCTTCAATCATGATCACCGCATCGCACCCGGCGGGCAGAGGATCGCCTGTATCCACCACCACGGCCCGCGACCCCAACCGCAGTCTTTTGGGAGCGGTATCGCTGGCTCCGAAGGTATCGGCCGCCCGCACAGCGATGCCGTCCATGGCCGCGGCATGGTAGTGAGGCGAAGAAACCACCGCATAAACCGGCCGGGCCGTTACCCGGCCGGCTGCCTCCTGCACCGGGATTAACTCGGGCGGGCCGGGATCCAGCGCCCCGCATTGCTCCAACAGCTCCATGTAACCCCGGCGGGCCTCTTCCAGGGGCATATCGGAAAGATAAACCTGGCGTTTCATTGGCATTACTCCTCCCAGGCGGCAAAGATTTTGCCGGTATAAATATCGCTCATGAACTCAAAATAAACATCCGCATCCCGGGCGGCTTACCAGCCGGAACCCGGAGGATCCAGCGGCCGTACCGGCACAACCTCTCCCACCACCACACCTTCCCGGTCAGCGGCAATCCAGGCCAGAGCGTCGGCCTGCACCATGGTGGAGATCAGCCCGGATTTGCCCAGCACGGGGTGGGCCAGCCAGCGGTCCTGCCGGTATTCCAGCCGCACCCGCACAAAATCCTCCCGCCCGGCTGCCGAGCGCATATTGCGGGTAATCGCGGCCGGCAGGGGGAACTCGCTCTGCCGTTCCGAGTCGGTTTGCGAATACCGGCCCCGCCGCAGCAGGGGTTCTACCAAGAGCAAAAATACCACCATGGCCGAAACCGGATGGCCCGGCAGGCCGAAAACCGCCTTTCCCTCCACCACCGCACCAATGGTGGGCTTGCCCGGCTTGATGGCCAGACCGTGAAAGAGCACTCCCGGCCGGCCCAGCTTTTCCAGCACGGCGGCCGAAACATCCCGCGTACCCACCGAACTGCCGCCCGATAAAAGCACCAGATCGCATTCGGCCAGCGCTCTCTCCAGCACAGCCTGCAGCTCGGCAGCGCTGTCCCGAACAATGCCGTACAAATGCGCCCGGCCGCCAGCCTGCTCCACCTGGCCGGCCAGAGCGTAAGAATTAATATCGCGCACCTGTCCGGGCGCGGGGATGCTTTCGGGCGGCACCACTTCATCACCCGTGGAAACAATGCCCACCCGCGGCCGGACCAGCACAGGCACGCTGGCTACCCCCAGCGCCGCCAGCAGCCCCAGCTCCTGCGGGCGCAACCTGCAGCCCGCCTCCAGCACAGTTTGTCCCGCCGCCAGATCCTCGCCCCGCTGCACCACATTTTCCCCCGGAGCCACCGGCCGCACCACCCCGATGGTGCGCTCATCCAGCGGCTCGCTGTACTCCACCATGACCACGGCATCGGCCCCCGGCGGCAGCATCCCGCCGGTGGGTATGCGCCGGGCGGCTCCCGGCGACAGGGGGCGCACCACCTCCTGGCCCATCAGAATTTCCCCGTCCAGGTCCAGGTATGCCGGCAGGCCCTCGGAGGCACCAAAAGTGTCGGCCGCCCGCACGGCAAAACCATCCACGGTGGAGCGGGCAAAACCCGGAATGTCCTCCCGGGAGTGCACCGGCGCGGCCAGGCGCCGGCCTGCGGCCTCGAGCAGAGACACCTCCTCCACCGGTTCGGACAGCCGCAGGTGGGCGGCCAGTTCCCGGCGCGCCTGCTCCACGGTCAGGGCCAGAAAAAGATCCTTCATTAAAAACACCCCAGTTCACAGGCATAAATCTTGATCTTCATTTCATCACACAGTTCACCCACCTGGCGGGGCGGCACCTGGAACTGCTCGGCCAGACGCCGGGCCGCAGCGCAGGAAAGACGCCCGCCGGGAGCAGCCTCCTGGATGGCTGTGCGCAGTTTTTCCCTGTCCTGTTCGGTCATTATATTACCCCCCTTGCGGTATGGCTTAAAAATAGTGGGGCCGGCCGGGAAAATGCGGCCCGCCCGCGTTATGCTCAGCAATGCAGTACGCTTGCAAAATAAATGCCATTATCCACACGACCGGGCTTCTCCGGCAAGGCCCCCACTGGCCGGCAGCGGCCGGCAGACACCGGCAGCCGGGAGATCAAAAACCGCCTTCCTTTAATACATCACAGTATTCCGGCAAGTCGGCCAGATAAGCCTCCAGAGCCTCCATGGCCGCTTCCACGCCGTCGGCAAAACCCATTTTGTACTCGCTGCTCTTGCTGCCGCGCATTTCATAAACCAGCTGCCGGTTGTATCTGACCCATTCCTGCAGAGCCTCTTTCACTGTCATAACCTGCTACTCTCCTTTCCCGCCCCGGGCGGTGTGCAGTGTATTATAGCACAATTATCTGCATGTATTCTACTTTTTACCGCATTTTCCTGCCCACCCCCGCCTGTCCGGACGCCGTCCGGAAAAGCAAAACCGGAGCGGCCGCCCGGCAGCGGGCCGGCAGACCGCAAAAACCCGCCGGCTGGCTGTCCCGCCGCCATTTTTTCTGATAAAATATATCGCGATACATTTCGGGGAAAGGATGGGCCCATGCAAATCAAGTTAATCATGCCCGCTCCGTGGCAGCCCGGTGTGCAGGACATCTGCCGGGTGTTTTTCCCCGGGGCGCATTTTCCCGCCAGCGAAGCAACGGAAACCCTCCCCGGCCTGCCCCCGGAGGCGGAGCGTTCCGCCAACCCGAATACCGGATCTTTACCGGCCGGGTCGCCCAATCTGGAAAGCGACACCTGCGGGCTCCGGCTGCAGATAGCTCCTCTCCCGGCCGGGGAGCACCGTACAGCGGTGCACCTGGAGGGCACACTGTCCACACCGGCTTTAACAATCCGGGACAGTGCCCGGTCCAGTGTGGAACAGAACGAAGACTCGGCCAACACCGCCCGGCGCCTGGCCAGACTGCTGACCTACCGGCTGCTGGAAAAATACTGCGGCTCCAGCCCCACCCCCTGGGGCATTTTCACCGGCATCCGCCCCACTAAAGTGGTGCACCGCCTGCTGGACAGCGGCCTGTCCCCCCAGCAGGCGGGCCGGATGCTGGAACAGGACTACGCTTTGAGCCAGGAAAAGATCGCCCTGCTGCTGGAAGTGACCGCCCGGCAGCGCGCCTACCTGGTACCGCAGGCGCTTTTGCGTACCGTGAGCATCTACATCGGCATACCTTTTTGTCCCAGCCGCTGCCTCTACTGCTCCTTCCCCTCCTACAGCATCAAGGCGGCCAGCCGCTATGTAGAGCCTTTTGTGAGCTGTCTGAAGCGGGAAATAGAGGCGGTTGGCCGCACCCTGGCCCGTCTGGGCGTGCGGGTGCAAACGCTGTACCTGGGCGGCGGCACGCCCACCAGTCTGGCCCCCACACAGCTGGCCGAAATACTGGAACTGATCAACCGCCACCTCTGTCCGCAGGGCGTGGAGGAATTTACCGTGGAGGGAGGCCGGCCGGAAACACTCACGGCGGAAATGCTCCGCCTGTGCCGGGATGCCGGAGCAAACCGCCTCAGCATCAACCCCCAGAGCATGCACGAAGCCACCCTGCGCGCCATCGGCCGCGGGCACAGCCGGGAAGATATACTGCGAGCCGTGGAGCGGGCCCGGGCCCTGGGTTTACCCTGCCTGAACATGGATGTAATTCTGGGTCTGCCGGGGGAGGGCGTGGAACAGGTGCGGGAAACTGTAGAGCAGGTGCTCGAGCTGCAGCCCGAAAACATCAGTGTGCATACCCTGGCCCTGAAAAGAGCCTCCCTGCTGATGCAAAGCGGTGGACAAACTCAGCTACCGGCCAGCCACACTGTACAGCAAATGCACAGCACCACCCGGCACCTGCTGCAGGAGCAGGGCTACATCCCCTATTACCTTTACCGGCAAAAACGCATCCTGGGCCAGCAGGAAAACACGGGTTACACCCGGCCCGGCCACACCTGCATTTACAATATCCAAATCATTGAGGAAAGACAGACGGTGCTGGGGCTGGGCTGCGGCGCGGGTAGCAAGTGGGTGCGCTATGGCGACTGGTATCTCACCAGCACCTACAGCCCCAAAGAGCCGGCCGTATACATTGAAAGGATTGACCAGATCATCGGGCGCCAGGTGGCCCTGCTGGAAAGCCACTTCGGACCAGCAACCTGATACCCGAACCCGGGCTGCTTCTAAATATCCCGGGCAGCGGGCGCCCGGAATGAAACAACCAGATGGAACAACCTGATGGAGGAATACACCGTGGAGCTGAAAAAAATCTCTCCTTACAAATACCTGCTGGAACGACGGGACGAAATGCGGGTGGATGCGGTGGTTTACCTCAGCCCGCAGCTTTTGCCCCTGGTATACCGGGACGCTTCCTTAAAGCAGCTGGCCGATGCCGCCTGTCTGCCCGGCGTGCTGGAACCGGTGTGCGGCCTGCCCGACATCCATGAAGGCTTCGGTCTCCCCATTGGCGGCGTGATGGCCACCGCTGCGGAGGGAGTCATCTCGGCCGGCGCGGTAGGCATGGATATTAACTGCGGGGTGCGCCTTTTGAGCACCCGCATCCCGGCAGCCGACCTAGACAAACCTGTACTGCGCCGCCTGATCCAGCGCATAGAAGAATACGTCCCCACCGGTACAGGCAAAAAAAGCCGGCACCGGGGCATTACGGAAAAGATCTTCCAGGAAGTGGTCTATAGCGGCGCGCCGGGCATTGTGCGACACGGCTACGGCCGCACAACCGACCTGGAGCGCATGGAAGAAGGGGGGTACCTGCCGGGAGCCGATTTATCTTCGGTCAGCCCCAGAGCTGTGCAGCGGGGGGCAGTGCAACTGGGCACCCTGGGCGGCGGCAATCACTTCATCGAGTTGCAGATTGTAACAGAAATTTACGATCCGTCCACGGCTGCCGCCTTCCACCTACAAAAAGGGATGCTGGCGGTGATGATCCACACGGGCAGCCGGGGCTTCGGCCACCAGATCTGCACCGACTACAGCCGGGATCTGCTGCCGGTAGGTGCCCAATACGGCATCAAACTGCCGTCCAAAGGGCTGGCCTGCGCACCGGCCGGTTCCCCGGAGGGAAAGCGCTACTATGCGGCCATGGCCTGTGCCGTAAACTTCGCCTTTGCCAACCGCCAGGTAATTACCCACGATGTGCGGACCGCCTTCCGGGACGTGCTGGCCGAAGAGGCAGAAAAAATGGGCCTGGATCTGGTCTACGATATGGCCCACAACATTGCCAAATGGGAAAACCACGCCGGCCGGCCGGTGCTGGTGCACCGCAAGGGTGCTACCCGGGCCCTGCCGCCCGGCCATCCCCAGAACCCGCCGGCATACCGGAAAACCGGCCACCCCGTACTGCTGCCGGGCAGCATGGGCACAGCCTCCTATGTCCTGGTGGGTACGGAAAAAGCGGCCGAAACATTTTACTCGGTCAGTCATGGCGCCGGCCGGGTGCTTTCCCGCACCGCTGCCGGTCAGCAGATCAGCGCCCGGCGCTTTGCCGAAAGCATGGGCGATGTGCTGGTGAACAGCCGCAATTACCGGGAACTGGTGGACGAAGCGCCCGATGCTTACAAGGACATTGACCAGGTGGTGGAAACACTGGTAGCCGGGGGCCTGGCCCGGGCGGTGGCCCACCTGAGGCCCCTGGCCGTGATCAAGGGCAAGGACTGATTCAGGCATCCTCCAGCAGTTCACCGATATACCAGAACAGGTCCACGGTGCGCAGGATGCCCACCAGTTCCTCCCCGGCAAAAACCGGCAGGGAATTGACATTTTTACTCAGCATACGCAGGGCCGCCGCCAGAATGTTTTCCTCCTGGCTCGCCCAGACCTGTTTGATGGGCCGCATGATATTGCGCACCGTGATGGCCATCTTCTGGTCAAAAATACCGGACAGAAACAGTCCGGTGGGATCGCCGCCCCGGAACACCATCTCCAGCGTCCGCTGCAACTGCAATGCCTTCAGAAAGCCGCGCAGTGTGAGAATGCCGGCCGGCCGCCCGGATTTGTCCAGCACCAGCAGCGACCAGAAGCCGTACCAAACTCCGTGCCGCTGATGGAAGAAACTGCGCAGCACATCCATGGCCTGCCGGACAGTGGCCTGCTCGCTGATCACCGGGTATTCGGAAAGCGGCACCATGATTTGTTTAACCGCCAGACTGCGGCGCATCCAGCCCCACCCTCAATCAATCGATAATGCCCAGTTCTTTCATTTTGGCATACAGCGAACTGCGATTCATCTTCAGGGCCTGGGCGGCCGCGGAGCGATTCCAGTTGTGCTCCTCCAGCGCCCTGATGATCACTTCCCTCTCCACTTCGGCCACAATCTCTTTGAATGAACTGCCCGCCAGATCGCCCAGCCAGCCGAACTGGCGGGAGCTCTTCTGTAAACTGCGCGGCAGGTCGGCAGGCGTGATCAGCGGTCCGGTGGACATCAGCACGGCTCTTTCACACACGTTTTTCAGCTCCCGGATATTGCCGGGCCAGTTGTAGCCCAAAAGCAGCTTCATGGCCTCATCGGAAACGCCCTGCACATGCTTTTTGTATTCCCGGTTACTGTAGCTGATAATGTGCTGGACCAGATCGGGGATATCTTCTTTGCGCTCCCGCAGCGGCGGCAGGGTGATTTCTACCACATTGAGGCGGTAATACAGATCCTCCCGAAAAGTGCCCTCCTCAATGCACTTCTCCAGCTCCTGATTGGTCGCCGAGATAATCCGCACATCAATTTTGATGGTTTCCGTACCGCCCACCCGTTCAATCTCCCGCTCCTGCAACACCCGGAGCAGTTTGGCCTGCAGAGAAGCTTTCATTTCGGCGATTTCATCCAGAAACAGCGTACCCCGGTGAGCCAGCTCAAATTTTCCCGGCTTGCTCGCTGTAGCACCGGTAAAGGCCCCTTTTTCATGACCGAACAGTTCGCTCTCCAGCAGGCTCTCGGGTATGGAAGCGCAGTTAATTTTGACAAAAGGCCGGTCCTTGCGCACACTGTGGTAATGGATGGCCCTGGCCACCAGTTCCTTGCCCGTACCGCTCTCCCCCCGGATCAGCACGCTGGCGTTGCTGTTGGCCACCCGGCCGATGGTTTTGTAAACATGCTGCATGGCCGGCGACATGCCGATCATGACATCGTCCGCCAGCTCCGGCAGCCGACCCTGCATCTCGCCAGCCTGGCTGTCCATGAGCTCTTTGACCTCTACCGCCTTGCGCAGCACCGAGGTCAGCTCGTGCATCTGCAAAGGCTTGGTCAGGTAGTCGAAGGCCCCCAGTTTCATGGCCTCAATGGTGGTCTGGGTGGAGCCGTAAGCCGTCATCAGAATTATAGGCACCTGCTGGCCGGTTTTGTTGACTATTTCCAGTACTGCTATACCGTCCATCTCCGGCATACGGATATCCAGCAACACGGCGGCCGGGTTTAGCTCCTGAATCTTCTGCAGCCCTTCCCGGCCGTTGCCGGCGCACTCCACCTGGTATCCGTAATCAGGCAGGATGTCCTTTAAAGCATCACGCACCCCGCGCTCATCATCCACCACCAGAACAAGCTTGCTCAAAAAGCATCATCTCCCCCGACCGGCAGATAAATGGTAAAGCAGGTTCCCTCACCCGGCTCGCTCTGCACCTCGATGCGCCCACCGTGCGCCTTGACTATCTCATGGGCAATGGCCAGCCCCAATCCCGTGCCTTTGGGGCGGGTGGTGTAAAAAGGATCGAATAGGCGAGGCAGGTGCTCCCGGGCAATCCCACAGCCATCATCGGCAATACTGACAAATATCTGCTGCTCCCCGGCCCACCCCGTGGTTACAGTAATATTGCCCCCCTCGCCGATGGCCTGCAGGGCGTTGAAGATAATATTGGCCAGCACCCGTTCCATCTGCTCCGGATCCAGCCGGAGCTCGGGTAAATGCGCCGCCAGACGGGTAATTAGATTAAAACGGCCGTGATAAACCTCCTGAAAAAAAGCCAGCACATTTTGCACCAGAGCATTCAAATCGGATGAGATCAACCGCGCCCCTGCCGGCTTGGTAAAATAAAGCAGCTGTTCCACAATGTTATCCAGGCGGTTGATCTCCCGCTGCACAGTGGCCAGGGCGCGGGGCGAGGGCTGGTGGTGCTCCTGCCAGTGCTGGATATAGCAGTTGATCGAGGTGAGCGGGTTGCGAATCTCATGCGCCACCCCGGCCACCAGTTTGCCCAGGGCGGCCAGCCGCTCCTGCCGCTGTACATTTTCCTGCAGGCGGCGGTACTCGGTTACTTCCCGGCAGCTGAGCACGGCACCAATGCTCTGTCCGTGCGGCTCCACCAGCACCGCCGTGCTCACCAGAAAGTACCTGGTACCGTGCTGCTGATCCCGCCAGTCCACCTGCACGTCCTGCTGGCTTCTGCCCCCGGCCAGCGTGCGCTCGATCAAGCTGCCGAAAGGGCTGTCGGGCGGCAGTATTTCCCTGTAACCCCTTCCCGTCGTTTCTTCCGGCAGGGCAAACATCACCCGGGCCGCCTTGTTGGCAATCATCACCTGACCGGCGTTGTTCACCACCACAATGCCGTCGTCAATGGCCGCCAGCATGGTTTCGTTGTACAGGTTCAGCTCGGCAATGCGCCGGGCGAAACCGTTCACCGCGCTGACAATCTCACCCAGCTCACCGGGCAGAGCGGGAATCTTCCGGTGCAGATCCCGGGATAGCTGCCGCACCCCCTCCTTGATGTGTTCCACCTGGGTGACCAGCTGGCGGAAAATGAGCAGCGCCCCGCCCACCCCCAGCAGAACGATCACAATCACCAGGGTATATACTATGCGCTCCACACTGCGCCGCTTACCGTAAAAACCCGTTTCAGATAGATATTCCGCCGAACGGAGTACTCCTTCCACCTGGCCTTTTTTAATAAAGGGCCGGTAGATCTCCACAATGCCGCCTTCCTGCTCCCCCACATTCACTTCCAGCGGCTGACTGCTCTGCAGCACCTCGTCAAAAGCCTTTTTACGCCGCAGGGAATAGTTTTCCCACTGACGGTTGGTGCCGTCGTAAAAAATGTCCACATCCCGGCAGTAAAAGCCCAGGTGCACATCGGGATACTGCTGGCGCAGGTCGTTAATCACCCGGTTGACCACATTACCTATGGCCGCCGCCCGGCCGCTGTGATCGGCCCGGGACAGACTGCTGTCCGCAATATAGTCGCGCAAACTGAAGGGAATCTGCTGTTCAAAGAGGTAGGCCACGTGATTGAGGCGCGATTTCTGTTCCTCCAGCAGAGAGATTTCACTGTTTTTGATGATCTGCAGCATGTAGACGGTTAACAAAAGCGGGATGGTCAAAAGCAAGAAAACCAGGATGAGCAGCCTGTTGGTAAAACTGCGTTTCATAATGCTCACCCCCTGCACATTTATTATTTTATCTTATTTTCCGCCAGCAAACCAGTAGACTTCCGCTCTGTTATTAATTCCCCATATCACCCATTACCGCAAACCAAAACCGTTCAAAAATACCTGTTTACCGCCTACACCGTGTCAGAGGCAACAGTTAACATTCATATCCCAGCAAGGTTTTCAGAGCAAAGCAAAAAGCCGGACAGAGCCCTTCCTGCCCGGCCATGGTGCTCAATACTCCCGCACCTTGGATTTATTTCTCCTGAGTACAGATAACTTACCCCTACTGTTAGTTCTCGACCACGGCACCTGTGCGCACCGCTCCGGCTTCAACCTTCCGGGCCCGCTGCCAGGCCTGGAGCATCCAGTAGATAATCAGGGCACAGCCAATCAAACCGCTGCCGTACAGGAATATATTGCTGGCGATCGTAACCCAGTTGCCGGCCTGATTGCTCAGCACAATGATTTTCATATCAGCCAAATATTTGGGCACCATCATGGCCCGGCTGACCGCCACCATGGCTATGATGCAGACCATGGCCAGCTTGATCTGGCTGCCCCGCACCACTCTGGTGCCCACCGCACCAATGGTCAACCCCACCAGTGAGCCTACATAAAGCAACAGAGTAATGCGCAGGTCCACCAAACCGCTGATGGCGTAGAGGTAGGCACCCTGCATACCGGAAAAGATGGCCAAAAAAAGCTCGGTACCGGCCGCCACATAGGTGGGCACGCCCAGCAGGTAGATCATGGCCGGCACGCCGATAAAGCCGCCCACCCCGATGGTACCGGCCAGGAATCCGGTGGCCAGCCCCACCAGCAGGGCCAACCAGAGCGAGCAGCGCACACCGGCCACCTTAAAGTGGATCATGGGCGGGATATTCAGCTTGCCAATTTTATCCGCCAGACCACCCCGGGAGGGTACACCTCCTGCCGCCGCCCGTTTGATGTCGCGGTACATAAACCAGGCCACCCAGGTCAAGATACCCACAAACATCACACTGATGTACAGGTTGGAGCCAGCCGTACCCGCTTTGGCCAGAATACTTTTACTCAACGTTACAGCCAGCTTAACACCAATAAAGAGGGCGATGAACATTACCAGCCCCATACGCTTGTCCACATTGCCATATTCACCGTGTTTTTTAGAACCCATGATGGCCTTGCCGAACTTGTGGGTAATGTTAGCGGCTACGGCCATAATGCCGGGTATTCCCAGGCTCATCATGGCCGGAGTCATAATAAAAGCGCCACCCGAGCCCAAAAAACCACTGAGCATACCCCCCACAAAACCAATGCCCACCAGCGAAAAGGCCATTTTGGGTGTCATGGCTATGAATTTGATCGCTTCCACCCCGGCGGGGATTTCCACTGCACCGGCCATATTTTCACTCCTCCCGCAGGCTCTGGGAAGAAAGTTTCTCTTCCAGAGTGTGTTTGATAAATTTAGCCACGGCCGTCCCATAAAGGTAGGCTACAACCACCACCGTTGCCATGGTTAACAAAGGCGCTTTGATTGTTTTTGAGGTGATGATCTGCATCATTTGCTGGTTGTACCTGAAGACCAGGTAGTAAACCGCCGCCGCGGCCAGGGCGTAGAAAGCTGCCTTGAGCAACCCCGCCGTCTTGCTTTCTTTGTTTTTATCTTCCTTCATTTAAAACATCTCCTCTCCCGCAGTCATTTTAATGGCTTGCTTCCCTCCTCTCTTTGTTACGCATAGTGCAAAGTTGATGCCAGTTGTGAAAAGGATAAAAAGCACAATTGACGGGCTGCCGCGGAGTTTTTCACCCTCCGCCTGTCGAGATTTCCCCCACTTGCCTGTCCATTTTTTCACCACCCGCAGCACAAAGCATATTTTTCCCGCTGATTAACGGGATTGCGCCCGCTCTTTCCGCCCCCGGCCGGTGTTGTTATTCTGGCCAACAACAAAACCCGGCACTGCCGGGTCTATTCCCAAAACATACTATCCAGAGCCATAAAAATATCCATAGTCCGAATAATTCCCGCCAGCCGGCCACCATCCAGCACCGGCAGGGAGTTGATATTGTTCCTGAGCAGAATTTCGGCCGCCCGGTAAATGTCATCCCGTACATCCACAGTGGCCAGAGAGATGGGCCGCATCACATCCCTGATGCACATCTTGCCGCCCTGCGTATAATACCAGCCCCAGGACTCGGCGCGAATATGCACATCATCGACCAAATCCTTAAGACCCAGCGCCCTGAGCAGGCTTTTTAGCGTCACAATGCCAGTCAGGTTTCCGGCCCGGTCCAGTACCAGCATGCTGCGATGCCCGTGCAGGGCACCACTGACCTCGTGAAAGGACTGGCGCATCTTTTTGATGGCTTCCCAAATCGACTGATCTTCATAAATGGTGATATAATCTTCCACCGGCACCATAATATCACCGACCCGGCTGTTCACTGACCGCATTTACCATCACCGGATTTATTTTACACCCAGACTGGTCAACAGCTCAACCGTAACGCCAACAAAGGCGGTAATTTTTTCAGCCAGCAGGAAAATGTCAGGCAGTTCCGCCCCGTCCTCCCCCGTACAGGGAAAAAGCAGTTTGAAGCGGTATTTGCCGGTAGCTTCCAGGCGGGACAACTCCCGCTCCACAAG
Organism: Desulfurispora sp.; assembly: GCF_052744395.1. Classification (NCBI taxonomy): domain Bacteria; kingdom Bacillati; phylum Bacillota; class Clostridia; order Eubacteriales; family Desulfurisporaceae; genus Desulfurispora; species Desulfurispora sp. Next base: position 23,027 of record NZ_JBRAJI010000021.1, read on the forward strand.
ATACCCCGTCCGGCGGCTCAGTTCTTCCTGCCGGGCCAGCATGGGCAAAAATATATCGTGCTTGTGCCCATCCATAACCAGCTCAAAGACAATCAGCTCCCGACCACTGTACTCTCCCTTGCGCGGCCGCGTACGGCCCAGCCGGTAATAAATATTGCTTTCACTGAAAACCGTAGCACATTTGGATGTTTCTTTCACACTCCAGCTGGCGCCCAGCGTAATCAGGCGCAGTCCAATGCCGTGCTCCTGCTCCAGCTTCCGGCGTACCAGTTCCATCACCTGCTGCAGGTAGATACCGGGTGCTATTCTGGCCCGGCGCTGCCTGTCTCCTCTGTTTTCCCCTCCCGCCAGCCGGCTTTTCAGCCACTCCTCAAATCGGTCCAGGATGAGGGCACCGGTGCCATCCGCCCCCTGCAAAGCCAGGTACATTTTCTTATGCTGATGAAAAAGGCTGATAAGCTCTCGCTCGGTCACCTTATCCCTCCTTCCGGGAAACCATGGCCTGCACCCTGTACATTTCCGCCGCCAGCATGGGTTGCTCCCAGTTAGTTACTAACCAGCGCAGTATCAACCGGAAAATTTTCTGCATGCCATATTCACCCCGCCCTCCGGCAAACAGGGCCACGGTGAAAAACACTTCCACCATGGCCACAAGCACTCTCAAACAGTACTCTGACGGGCCGCGGCCTCACTGCCCGCAGCTGACCTTTCTTTCTCCATCCGGCTGGCCCGCTGCCAGGCCTGGAACATCCAGTACAGGATCATGCTGCACCCCACCAGACCGCTACCGTACAAAAAAGCATCACTGGCGTATTTGAATAGACCAACCGTTTGCTGGCTCATTTTGATTACCTTCATATCCGCCAGATATTTGGGAATGACTACCGCCCGGCTAACCGCCACCATAGCAATGATCGCCGTCATCACCTGTTTGATCTGCATCCCCCGCACCACTCTGGTGCCCACCGCCCCGATGGTCAGGCCCAGCAGGGAACCAACATAGAGCAGCAGGGTAATGCGCAGGTCCACCAGACCGTTAATGGCGTACAGGTACGCCCCCTGCATACCCGAAAAGATAGCCAGAAAGAGTTCGGTACCGGCCGCTACATAAGTGGGCACACCCAGCAGGTAAATCATGGCCGGCACGCCGATAAAACCGCCCACCCCGATAGTACCGGCCAGAAATCCGGTAGCCAGACCTACCAGCAAGGCCAGCCAGAGCGAGCAACGCACATTGGCCACTTTGAAGTGAATCATGGGCGGAATATTTAAGCTGCCAATCTTCTCCGCCAGACCGCCCCGGGAAGGCACCCCTCCCGCCGCCGCTCGCTTGACATCCCGATACATAAACCAGGAAACCCAGGTCAGAATGACCACAAACATCACACTGATATACAGGTTGGAACCGGCCGTACCCGCTTTGGACAGCACACTCTTGCTGATGCTCACCGCCAGCTGCACGCCGATGAACAGGGCAATGAACATGACCAGGCCCATGCGTTTGTCCACATTGCCGTATTCGCCATGTTTTTTCGACCCCATGATGGCCTTACCGAATTTGTGGGTGATGTTGGCCGCCACGGCCATGATCCCGGGTATGCCCAGGCTCATCATGGCCGGCGTCATGATGAAGGCGCCGCCCGAACCCAGAAAGCCGCTGAGCATTCCGCCGACAAAGCCGATGCCCACCAGTGAAAAGGCCATCTTGGGCGTCATGGCGATGAACTTGATCGCTTCCACCCCGGCGGGTATTTCCACTGCCCCGGCCATATTCTCACTCCTCCCGTAGATTTTGCGAAGACAATTTATCTTCCAGAGTGTGTTTGATCAATTTGGCCACCGCTGTGCCATAAAGATAGGCTACCACCACCACAATGCTCATGGAGACCAGCGGCGCCTTGATTGTTTTGGAAGACATAATGCTGAGCAGTTCCCGGGCATGGGTAAAAACGAGATAATAGGCCACACCCGCCGCTATCAGATACACAAGGGCTTTCAGCAAACCGGCCGTCCTGCTCTCTTTAGCTGCAGTTTTGCCGCCCATTAAGGATACCCCCTTTATCTGGCTTTTTCGCTACGCAGACCAATCCTGCGCAGGACACAAGTCAGTTTTCCATCAACCAGCTCCAGAATAGTTTCCCGCTCGGTACTGACTCCGGCCCGACCCCCCTTTTTGCGGTTTTGTTCAGGAAAGTGCAAAGCCGGTGCCAGTTGTGAAAATATTCAAAAGCACAATTCTGGCGGCTTCCTGACCGCCCTACGGATTACTTTTGAGGGAAAATTCATCAGCCGGGTGTCCAAAATATCATCAGCCGGCCACAGCCGGAGCATTTTCCGGGGCTTTTCGGCTGCGGCCGGCTGTCCAGAAATTGCGCAGTTTTATGTGAATTTTCAGATTACATCCTCACCCCGGCTATCTTCCCAACAAAAAAACCGCGCTACCTGCGCGGGATCGCCACATGGCCGGCTACCAGGTCAGAGCGGCCAGCAAATATTTTTTCAGCACAGCATAGGACTTTTCCATACTCCTGGTGGAAAGTATCCACAGGCGGGCACCCCGGTAATCAATATCCCGCACCATTCCGGTCAGAACCCGGCACAACACGATCAGTGCACCTAACCAGATCAGCTTTATGTTAAGCCACAACCAGTTCTCCCCCGGCCCATCCTGTACACGGGTTACCAGCATCGCTCATCCCCCCGCGATACTCTGACTTGCCAGCAAGTCATGCAAATGTCGGGCCAAAACAAAAACCGCCCTGCCGGGCGGCCGGTAGAACACGACGGCCACTTAAACAATCATGCTGCCGGGTTGACCTGACTACGCAACAGCGGGCACCGGTTTTACCCGGTGCCCGCCACTGGCTAGCCCCACCAGATCCAGATAGTTAGCAGCAAGAGGCTGAGAATACCACCCCAGGCCTGGAGCAGGCGGGAGCGGCTGATCAGAAAAGCTCCCAGCAGCGGCAAAAAAGATACCAACAGAAATACATAGCGCAGCAGCCAGTCCAGATGCCTCCCCGCCCGGCCCAGCAACTGCCAGCCAAACGGATGGAAAAGCAACTCTGGCGCACCGGCCGCCTGGCCGGTGAACAGCAGCAGGGTTTCCAGAATCACATAAATTAAGATACCCGCCAGGGCTACCGCGGCACCCAGCAACCAGATGTTAGCAGCTCTGACCCGGGCTTTCTCCGGTACAGCTTCCGGTCCCGCCTGACGCATCAAAACCAGCCTCCCAGCATGGCACCCAGTCCCCGTCCGATGCAGACCAGCGCCGTGCCACACAGCACCGCATCACCGGCCCGCTGGAAAAAGGATGCTGCAACATTAATCCTGAACAATAAAAAGCGAGCTGCAAACCACGTCCCGACCACTGCCCCCAGAACCACTGTCGCGGTTACCAAAGGGGGCATTACGGCTCCGGGCAAATAGACCAAACTGGCGGCGGCATCGCCCCAGAGAAAGATAAATTTCCCGGTACCCAGCACATATTTAAAAATGCCGTCCAGCAGACCACCCAGCCAGGGCAGGGCAATGGCAAACCCCCCTACGCCCAGGAAGCCTCCGGCAAAGGCGGCCAGGGTCATTACCGGCCAGCGGCCGTCCGCTTTGGCCGAGGGGACATCTTGCGGCCTTCCCCGCAATCTGCCCGCCAGAACCACCAGCAGTATCAGCACCCCAAACAGCAGTGACAAATAGCGCAGCGGGATCAGGTAACCGGCCAGAGCACCCAGCAGGGCGGCCAGCGGTACGAGCACGATGGCCGGAAAAAAACGCTCCGGCCGCACCAGGCCCGCCCTGAGCATGCCCGCCCCGGCCATTAGCCCGGTGATCAGGGATATGAGCAATCCGGCCACCCGGATGTCCGGTATGGCTTCGGGCAGGACGGCAGCCGCCACCGCCACAAACAGCAGCGAAACGTCCACACCAGCCAGCACGGCCAACCCGCCCAGCAAAAAGCAGCATACAAACATCCCAATCACAGATTTCACCTCTCCCGCTTTTTATGCCCCCGCAGCAGATTAAGAGAACAGGGGCGGCCAGGTCCCGTGGGTACAAACAGCATATTATCTAACTAATTCGCAACCATTTAGTTGTGAGAGTGAATATTTTCTCAAGACTTTCTTTAATTGTATTATACAACACAAATTCAGGCAACTGGCAGATACACTGCCGGACAAAAATTTTCCCTGTCCCTTCCGGCCTGGTAGCTGGAACATAACCTGGCGCTGGAAACAATTATCACAATTTTTTCCTGAATAACTATCTCCAGGGGGCTTGTCAAAAGTTCAGGCTTGTTGTATAATTCCAAATAGCAAAAGGACAACCGCAGTTGTCCGGACAGGGCACAAAGCCAGCAGTCTTAGTCTTTATAATATTTTTAGTAAACACTGAAATGGTTATTTTCATTAGCTAACAATACCACGAAGGTATTACCTGCAGGGAGCGGGTTGTACTGACGTGGTATTTTATTTTGGTGCGCATGCTAAAACCTGGCATCCACCATGCTTAACCTCCTCTACAGCAGGTATTGCAGCCGCTCAGACCTGTAATACCTCTCCTCTATCAATCCCTTGACGGCGCGGGGCCGGGCAACCCCGCGCAATTTTTTTAATAATGCTAAAAAGCACTAAATAGGCTGCAGATACAGGCTTGCGGCAAAAAGCTCCTCGTACCCCTCCCGCACCGCCAGCTCAATGTGCCTGATCCGCCCAGCAATATCGGCCACCCGCTGCCGGGCCTGCCGGGATACCAGGCACAGGCGGGCACCGGAGAGGCTGGTGTTGCCGGCGTAACGCACCCGGCCGGACAGCTCCTGCGGCACCAGGCCAATTTCCACCAGGCTATCCAAACGCAGGTGAGAGCCAAAAGCTCCGGCGATAACCAGTTCGTCCAGGTCGGCAAAGCTAAGCCCGGTCTCCTGGAGCAGCGTACGAAATCCGGTCAGGATGGCCCCCTTGGCCAGCTGCATTTGGCGCACATCGGCCTGACTGATAAATACCTCCGCACGACCGGCCGCACCTTCCGCCAGCACAATTCTTTTGCCCTCCTCCTCGCGCACCCGGCCAGCCAGCGGATTGCCCTCGCGCTCCAGCTCCCTCCGGCCCTTGATGCGGCCAGACGGTTCAATCAGACCGGCCCGCCGCCCGGCCGCCACAGCATCAATCAGCCCGCTGCCGCACAGGCCGTGCGGTGCACCACCGGCAATCACCCGGCAAACCAGCCGGCCATCTGCCAGTTCAACCGCATCAATGGCACCGCTCTCCGCCCGCATGCCGCAGCTGATATTCATGCCCTCCCAGGCCGGTCCGGCCGCGCAGGAGCAGGCCCAGAGCCCTTCCGGAGTAGATAGTACCATTTCTCCGTTGGTGCCGATATCAATAAAAAGCCGCCGGCCATCTCCTCTATCCAAAGACGTGGCCAGCACACCGGCTACCGTATCGGCACCAATGAACCCCGATACCAGGGGCAGGCAGTACAGGCGGGCACAGTCAGCTGCTGCCAGGCCAATTTCCCCCGCCGGCAGATACCGGGCTCCGGTAAAAACCGGCTGAAAGGGAGCCCGACCAATAGAGTGCGGATCAATACCCAGCAAAAGGTGCAGCATGGTGGGATTACCGGCCACAGCAATCTCATAAATCTGCTGCCGAGCAATGGCAGATTGCCGCGCCAATTGCTCCATTAAACTGTTTAGACAGGCCACCACTTCCTGCTGCAATTTTTTCAGCCCGGTTTCACCCTGCGCAGCGAAGTCGATGCGCGTAAGCACATCCAGTCCGTAACCGGTTTGAGGATTGAGGGCGGCTGCCGTGCCCATTTCCTTTCCCGCCCGCAGATCCCAGAGGGCGGCTACCACCGTGGTGGTGCCCAGATCTACGGCCACACCGTAGCAGGCCGCACTGGTGTCCCCCGCCTCCAGAGCCAGCACCTGCTCCCCGGCCAGCACCGCGGTCACCACCTCCGCTTCCCGCCAGAGCCCGGCCAGCTGCCGCAACACAACGGCAGAAAAGGCTGCCTCCTCCATCTGCAGTGCCTCCGCCAGACTATGCCCCAGGCCGGGAAAAACCAACCCCATTTCTCTCTCCCACCGCACCGGCACCTTGCGCAGCACAGGATCCAGTGTGTAATCAGGCATTTCACCCGCCTGCAATATGCCCTGCCCATCCCCACTGCTCGGGCCGGGCAATTCCAGCACCATATCGCATTGGACGGAAAGAGCGCAGGCCAGCCGCCATCCTGCTGCCAGTTGTGCAGCAGTCAGGTGCTGGCGCTCGGCCAGCTGCAGGGGGGGCAGGCCATCGCCCTGCACCCTGATTTTGCATTTGCCGCAAAGCCCTCTGCCCCCACAGGGCGTTTCCAGCCGCACTCCCGCCTCCCGCAACAGCTCCAGGAGCCGTACACCGGCGGGTGCTGTGAGTTTCCGATTGCCCGGCAACAGAGTCAGCGTGTGTTTATTTTGCATTTCCTCACCACCACACTTTTGCATAATGTTATAAATTCTACCACAGGAACCGTCAGCAAGGCCCGGGCACATTGGAGACTCGGATACAGAACATTGATGGAAGTTTCACCGCCGGGGCCATGGCCACCGCAACCACCGAGCTCAAGGAAATGATAGCCAAATTCAAGATCTGAGCGATGGGAAAACATCTTTCAGTTCAACGGCCAGTTCGGGAAAAATGTGGCTTATGGCGACTTCCGACCGGCTATAGACCGTGCAACGTTCAAATTTACCTTCTTTCAGGGCATATATTTCCACGGTTTCATGGTAAGGGTCGACCAGCCAGTACTCGCGCACTCCATAGCGCTGGTATAATTGATATTTCTCCAACCGATCGCGCCGGGCAGCCTGGCCGGGAGAAAGGATTTCCACCACCAGGTCGGGAGCTCCCTGGCAACCCCTTTCATCAATTTTCCGGCTATCGCAAATGATCACCAGGTCGGGTTGCACCACATTAAAGGTCTGGGCATCATCAGCACTTTCCGCCAGCCGGACATCAAAGGGAGCAGCAAACACTTCGCAGGGTTTTCCCTGCAGATATGTAGCAAAGGCTACCAGCAACCTGACCGACACGCGCTGGTGCAAAGTGGACGGTGCCGGTGTCATATTGTAAGGGACACCGTCAATCAGCTCCCAGCGCTGCTCATCCGACCAGGTTAAATAATCAGCGTAGGAATACCTTTTGAGTACAGGTGTGGGCAATAAAATCATCCCCTTAGCAGCGGTTTACTGCTGACACTACCCATCTATTCTTTCTCACAGGATATGAATTTCAGGATATAAATTTTTCCCTGCTCGTACTGTCTAGAGCAACATATACCTAACAAAAATATTAACACAAATTGGCCAAATTTACTTTCTGCCGGGGGCAAATTTTGCTTTATCCCCTTAAAGAATGACAAAAAACCGGCCCCGTAATCAAGGCCGGTCTTTTCCTGCACTGGTTCCCCTGCTGCACCAAACAGCAGATATAAATATTTTATATTTTTACGCCGCCACAATAGAGCCGGTTTTGCACTTGGCCAGGCACTCGCCACAGCGCACGCATTTTTCCTGGTCAATGGTGTGGGGCTCCTTCTTGTTGCCCGAAATGGCCCCGTTTTCGCAGGCCTTCACGCACAGTGTGCAGCCCTTACAGGTGGCCGGATCAATTTTCAGGGCGGGAATTTCCACGCCAGCAGCGGCAGCAGCATCTTTCACCTTGCTGCCGGCCGGCACGGTGAAGGTGACCCCGTTTAAGGTAATGGTTACATCTTTGGCCGGTTTTTTGGCTTCAGTCATGACCATACTCCTCTCCTTAACCTGTAGATTAAATTTACTCCGCCGGACACTCCATCAAACACCCGGCGGCCGGGTAATTCCAAAGGAACATTATTCAACAAAAACCCCGCCCAAACCTGCTGCCAGCCGAGAAAAAAGGGCAAAAAAATATGGCCGGGCTGGCAATCCAGCCCGGTCATAACGCATTCCAGCCAGGCCGGCAGGCGCGAATAGCACCCGCCCAACAGATAGCCGGTGTGAGCTGTGCCCGGCAAAGCAAATACAGAGTCAGAGAATCATATGTTCTGTTCCGCCGCTGCCGCAGCCTGTTTCTGCGCTTCCTCCTCCCGCAGAAAGCGGCGCAACACTTTGCCCACGGCTGTTTTAGGCAACTCGGAGCGGAACTCCACCAGGCGGGGCACCTTGTAGGCGGCCAGTTTGCTCCGGCAGTAGGCAATGACCTCTTCCTCGGTCAAACTGGCTCCCTCTTTGAGCACAATATAAGCCTTGACTGTTTCTCCCCGGTAGCGGTCGGGCACACCGGCTACCACTGCTTCCATAATGGCTGGGTGTTCAAAGAGCACTTCTTCTATTTCCCGCGGGTAGATGTTGAACCCGCCAGCAATAATCATATCTTTCTTGCGGTCCACAATGTAGAAAAAGCCATCCTCGTCCATTTTGGCGATGTCACCCGTGTAAAACCAGCCGTTGCGCAGAGCCAGAGCGGTTTCTTCGGGCATATTCCAGTAGCCCTTCATCACCTGCGGGCCCTTGATACACAGTTCGCCCGCTTCTCCGGGCGGCAGCGTCCGGGTGCCGGTTTCCAGATCCACCACCCGGGCCAGGGTATCGGGCAGGGGCATACCAATGCTGCCCACCTTGCGCTGGCCGATCATGGCATTGCAGTGGGTCACGGGCGAGGTCTCGGAAAGGCCATAACCCTCCACCAAACAGCCGCCGGTCAGTTCTTCGAACTTCTGCGCCACCTCCACCGGCAGGGGAGCCGACCCGCTGATGCAGTAACGAATGGAGCGGACATCATACTTTTCCAGCTGCGGGTAGTTGTTCACCGCAATATACATGGTGGGCACGCCGGGGAACAGAGTGGGCTTGTAAGTATTGATGGCCTGCATCAGGGCCTCAATGTCAAAGCGGGGCAGAATGACCAGCGTGGCCGCATTGGCTATGCCAAAGTTGACACAGGTAGTCATGCCGTAGGAGTGGAAAAAGGGCAGCACAGACAGCACGGTTTCCTCACCGTAACGGCAGCCGTTAAACCAGGCCGTCACCTGCAGGGCGTTGGCCACAATATTGCGGTGGGTGAGCATGGCCCCTTTGGAAATGCCAGTGGTACCGCCGGTATACTGCAGCACGGCCAGGTCGTTTACCGGATCTATCTCCACTGCCGGCAGTTGCCCCTGGGCGCTCATGGCCAGCTGATCGGCCCGCCAGACACCCTCAGGTATGCCGGGCGCCGGCTGGCCCAGGCTGAACACAATCACATGTTCCAGCGGGGTTACATCCTTGACATTGGCAATGCGCTGGTAAAAGGCGTCATAGGCGATAATCACCCGAGCGCCGGAATCGTTTAATAGATGCTCCAGCTCCCGCTCCACATACATGGGGTTGACCTGGGCCACCACCGCACCGATTTTCTGGATGGCCAGAAAGCCCACTACATACTGGGGACAGTTGGGCGCCATCAGGGCCACCCGGTCCCCCTTGCGCACCCCCAGGTTGTACAGCGCCAGGGCGGTCTTTTCCACCAGGGTATGCAACATGGTGTAGGGTATCTGCACACCGGCGAAAATCAGCGCCGTGCGCTGCGGGCATCTCTCGGCCGCCTCGGTCAGAAAGTCGGGCATGGTCTTATCCGGATATTCCAGACTGGCCGGTATGCCCGACGGATAGTTTTTCAGCCAACGCTCCTTAAGTTGGTTCTCATCCAGCATGAGAACAGTCCCCCCTTATCATTTGTAAAAAATAGCGGTCCGGATTCCCGGCGAGGAGTTCCGAACAATAACATTATGACTGAATAATCAGTCATAATTTGTTGCATAGGGTCTTAATAAGTTCATTCGCGGCCCGCGGGATTTTCCCTGCCCCAAAATATCAAATATTTTGTATTTTTATAATAGTAATTCATGATAAAATTTTAAAAACCGATTAACCAATCAAGGGGGGCTTTCCATGGCTGAAATCAATTTCGCACTGCCCACACCGGACGGGCTGTCCCTGGCTGGCCGGGCCTGGCAGCCGGAAGCAAAAGCATCTGTAGTGCTCTGTCTGGTACACGGTCTGGGCGAACACAGCGGCCGCTACGCCGCCCTGGCGGAATTTTTCACGCACCGCGACTGCTCGGTTGTGACCTTCGATCAGCGCGGCTTCGGCCGCTCGCCAGGCCCGCGCGGCTTCACCCCTTCATATAAAACCATGCTGGATGACATAGCTTTGTTACTACAAAAAGCGCAGGAAATGCATCCGTCAAAACCGCTGTTCCTCTATGGACACAGCATGGGGGGCAATCTGGTAATTAATTACGCCTTAAGCCGCCGCCCGTCCATTGCCGGCGTCATTGCCTCCGCCCCCTGGCTGGAGCTGGCCTTCCAGCCCCCCAAAATAAAAATGGCGCTGGCCCGCGCCATGGACAAAATCTGGCCCTCGCTGTCCCAGCCCAGCGGTCTGGATCCTGCCCACCTCTCCCGTGACCCGGAAGTGGTCAGGGCTTACCTGGCCGACCCGCTGGTGCACGACCGCATCACTCCCCGCTTATTTCTTGGCTGCTACCAGGCCGGCCTCTGGGCGCAGCAAAACGCCCCCTCGCTTTCCCTGCCCCTCCTGCTGCTGCACGGCAGCGGCGACAGACTAACCTCCTTTGCCGCCAGCCGGGAGTTCGCCCGCCGGGCCGGAAAAAACTGCACCTTCCTGCCCTGGGAAGGTCTGTACCACGAACTGCACCATGAACGGGAAAGAGAACAGGTGCTGGAGAGCATCTGGCAGTGGATGCAAGGCAGATTATAATGTAAGAAAATTTTAATGCTCCGGTTATTTTTTGCTAAGCAATATCTGTTAGGATAAGTAAAAGCCAACCCGGACAATATGCTGTGTAAAAACTTTCTTTTGGAGGGATCGCCATGTGCTGTACCGAACAACAACCGCCCCGTGCTCTGCCCCGTCTGGGCGAACCGGCCCCGCCCTTTGAAGCCGTCACCACCCACGGTGTGCTGCGCCTGGAGGACTACAAAGGCAGCTGGCTGATTTTGTTTTCCCACCCGGCCGATTTTACCCCGGTATGCACCACCGAGTTCATGGCCTTTGCCCAGATCTACCCGGAATTGCAAAAGCGCAATGTAGAGCTGCTGGGCCTGAGCATTGACAGCGTGTACTCCCACATCGCCTGGGTGCGCAACATTGAGGAAAAAATGGGCGTAAAAATTCCCTTCCCGGTGATTGCCGACATCAATAAGGAAGTAGCCACTGCCTACGGCATGATCATGCCAGGCGAAAGCCGCACGGAAACCTCGCGCTGCGTCTTCATCATCGACCCCAACGGCCTTGTGCGGGCCATGATTTACTACCCGCTGACCACGGGCCGCAATATGGATGAAATCCTGCGCCTGATTGAGGCCCTGCAGACCACGGACAAGCACAAAGTGGGCACACCGGCCAACTGGCGCCCGGGCGACCGGGTGATTGTACCCCCACCCGCCACCCAGGAAGCGGCCGAGGAAAGACTGGAGGAAGGCTACCAGTGTAAGGATTGGTACTTCTGCCAGAAAGATCTGAAAGTGGAGGAATAGCTCATGGCCTGTGTCAATCCCGACGGCACACTGACCAAACCGGGCCGGCGGGTGCTGGCAGCCATGCTGGAGCCGCGCCGCCCGGAAGAAGTGGCCGCAGCCACGGATATCGCCCTGTTCCGCATCCGCAGCATCCTCCGCGAACTGTTGGAGGCCGGACTGGTAGCTGAAGCCGGTGGCCTGTACAGCGCCACCGCTACAGGGCGGGGGAAACTGGAGGCATAATGCACCAAACCGCCCGGCTGGATCAAAATTCCAACCGGGCGGCTTAATTGCGCGACAAATTAGCTTTTATCAAGAGTTGTCAGGTATCTGTCCAGTTCATCTATCACCAGAACCAATTCCTGTTCCAGCTGGCTCACCAGCCCCTCCGCTTCCGCAAACATTCCCCTTTTGCCCGCCGCCTCCAGCCGACCGGCCAGACAGGCGGCGCGCCGGGCGCCAATGTTGCCCAGAGCCCCCTTCAGTTTATGTGCAGCACGGCTCAGTTCCTGAACAGCACCACCCGCCAGCGCCTGGCGCACGGCCTGCAGCTGGGATGGAAGGTGCTCCCGGGCCAACCGGAAAACCTGCGCCAGGATTTGCGCGTCACCATCCACCATATCCCAAACCCCTGGCCAATCAATGACCGCACCCGCAGCCCGGTTTTTACTCCCCTGCTCTACCACTTTAGGCCACCCGTCCATCATCATTTGCCTGCCTTCCCCGGAGCGACAGGCAGTAGCTTCCCCACCTTCTGCTCCTGCCAAACAACTCCCGGCTTTTTCCCGACAGGCGTCATTCAGCAGACGCCCCAAACGCTCTGCCAGTTCGGTGGCACGAAAGGGTTTGACAATGCAATCGTCCATACCGGCTTCCCGGCATTTCTGTCGCTCCCCGGGCAGGGCCATGGCGGTGACGGCCAGGACGGGAATACGCCGACCGGTTTTCCCCTCCTGTTCCCGGATCAGCCGGGCGGCCGACAGGCCGTCCAGCACCGGCATCTGCACATCCAGCAGGATGACGTCAAACTGCTGCCCGGCGGCCATTTGCACGGCCTGCTGGCCATCGCTCACCGCAGTGACCTGGCAGCCCATTTTTTCCAGCATGGCCTGCAGCAACTGGCGGCTCAGCGGGTTATCTTCGGCCAGCAGTATTTGCCGGCCGGTCAGACATGCAGCCGCCTCACGGCTGGCCGCACTCCGGACGTCAGTTAGTCCGGTGTAGGTGACAGTGGCTTCCCCGGTGGGCATCGGGTTGAAGCAATCGGCTGTACCAGCGGGAGTATCCTGCTCACCGGCATAAACCTCCGGTTCGGCCACCCCATTCGTACCGGCAACTGGCAGCGACACCGTAAAATAAAACGCACTGCCCCGCCCGGGCTCGCTTTCCACCCAGATGCGACCGCCCATGAGTTCCACCAGATGGCGGGAAATGGTCAGACCCAGCCCGGTACCGCCAAAGCGGCGGGTGATGGAACTTTCGGCCTGGTTAAAAGCCACAAAAACGCTCTCCAGCTGGTCGGGAGCTATGCCGATTCCCGTATCGCGCACAACAAAGAGCAACTCCTCCCGGACGCCCGGCACACCGGACTGCCCGTCCTCTCCCCGGCCTTCCGCTGCCTGCTTACCGGCCAGACCTTGCCCGGCCGGCGCTTCCACTGCCTGCCGCAGTTGCACCTGCAGTTCTACTTCCCCGCTCTCGGTAAACTTGATGGCGTTACCCAGCAGGTTGACCAGCACCTGGCGCAGGCGCCCCGGGTCGCCGTACACCTGCCGCGGCACCGCCCGCTCAATCCGGCAGGAGGCAGTCAGCCCCTTCTGGCGGGCCCGTACGGCCAGGGCGGCAAAGGTGCGCTCGACCAGCCGGTGCAGGTCGAACCGCTCCTGGCCCAGTTCCAGTTTACCCGCCTCCACTTTAGCCAAATCCAGCACATCGTTTAAAATGTCCAGCAAAGCCAGAGCCGAATCCTGCAACAAGCGCAAATACTCCTGTTGTTCGTAATCCAGCGGGGTACCCAGCATCAAATCGGCCATGCCAATAATGGCATGCATGGGGGTGCGGATCTCATGGCTCATGTGGGCCAGGAACCGGCTTTTGGCCTGGCTGGCCGCTTCGGCCGCTTTTTTAGCCGTCACCAGTTCGCTGATCAGCTTTTTGAGCATCTGCTTGCGGGCCGTAATATCCTCCAGGGTCAGCACCACGTGGGGCCGGCCGTCCAGCTCCAGGGGTGCCGCACCCAGGCGCAGCCAGCGGCTTTCCACCCGTCCCGCCACCTTAAGGCGCAGTTTCAGCTCCCGGGCCGGGATGGGCCGCCTCCGCTCAAAAACTTCGGCCACGGCCCGGCGCAGCGGACAGCTGCGGCAGAGGTGGCTGCTGCCACAACCTTCCGGACCTTCTTTCTCGTTAACACAGTTGATCCCCCGGCCCACCGGACGCCCCAGCATTTCGCCACTGCTGTGCCCGGTCAGCCGGGCAGCCACATCATTGATCTGCACAATCTCATAGCGGCTGCTGAGCAAAAGTACTCCGGCGGGAATGGCCGCAAATATTTCCTGCAACTGTTCGGGTTTAAGCACGGAAAGGCCGGGCGGCGGCAGAGCACCCGCCGGGCGGCAAATAGTGGACATGACCATCACAACCTTATCCGAAACTAACTATCAGCCAACACTCTATGGCTTAATTATACCAGTATCTATCACCCGCTCAAACCTGATATACGGTTGTCAGCCCACAGGCTTTGCTCCCGCCGGATTGCCCAGCCAGAGTATAACTTGACTTTGACACCTAAAATTTAGAAAGCCTTGCGGCTGTAAGAATGAGGTTGCTCCCAATTCCTGGACCCATTAAATTGTACCACGCTAAAAGTCGAGTAATGACAAGGGTTTCATGGATCGCTGTCAAAGTCCAGCATAAAGCACTGCCTGTCCTACCAAATAAAGTAACCCGCCGGTACGGCGGGTTGTCCGGATAAATATTTTTAGATTCAACTGTCCTATTCTGCCCGCCGCGCCGCCGCCCGGCGATCAATCAGGCCCAGCAGCCAGCCCAGGGCCAGACCGCCCACGGCCACGGCCACCGTAAACACAGCGTGCAAATGATACCAGATCAGCAGGTAGGCCGTGCTGAGAATAATGGACATAATCATGAGCGGGAAGGCCACCTTCATAAAGCCCAGGAAGGTGATATGCAGGCCGCGCTTTTCAGCCATACCGATGACCACCACATTGGCCGAGGCGCCAATCACGGTGCCGTTGCCGCCCAGACAGGCCCCCAGGGAGAGCGCCCACCACAACAGATCCAGGTTGGCTATACCGCCCAAACGACCCATGTCGTGAATCAGCGGAATCATGGTGGCCACAAAGGGAATGTTGTCCACAAAGGCCGAAGCAAGGGCCGACACCCAGAGGATGAGCATGGCCGTGGGCACCAGCTGGCCGCCTGTCAGATCCAGGCTCCAGCGGGCCACCTTTTCAATCACCCCGGTGTGCTCCAGACCGCCCACAATAATGAACAGACCGGCAAAGAAAAAGATCACCGGCCACTCCACGGCGTGCAGGGCATGTTCCGGATCCTGGCGGCTTAACAGCAGCAGCAGGCTGGCCCCGCTCAGGGCAATCACCGAAGACTCCAGATGAATAAACTGGTGCAGAGCAAAACCGGCAATGGTCAAAAACAAAACCAAAAGACACCTTCTGAGCAAATCATGGTCCTTGATTTCTTCATTTTCATCCATTTCCATGATCGCCGCCTGCAATTCGGGCGCAGTCACCAGCTGGCGGCGGTATATCAGCTTGAGCAGGAAAATGGTCAGAACGTAGACCACAATAATGACCGGCGTCAGGTTGATGATAAAATCCATAAAGCCCAGATGGGTAGCACTGCCAATCATGATGTTGGGCGGGTCACCAATCAGCGTAGCCGTTCCCCCCACATTGGAGGCAATGATCTCCACAATCAAAAAGGGCAGCGGAGAAAGGCGCAGCTTCTCGGCAATGGCAAAGGACACCGGCACAATCAAAAGCACCGTGGTCACGTTGTCCAGAAAAGCCGAAAGCACCGCCGTAACCAGACCCAGAGAGGCCATGATCTTGAGCGGATGCCCGCCCGAGCGCTTGGCCGCCTTGATGGCCAGGTACTCAAACACACCGGTCTGGCGGGTGATGCCCACAATCATCATCATGCCAATTAACAGGCCAATAGTGTTGAAGTCAATGGCCTCGGTGGCCTGTTCGGGCGTGAGGATTTTGGCCAGAATTAGCACCCCCGCCCCGATCAGAGCAATCACCGTACGGTGGATCTTTTCAGAGACAATAATGGCATATACCAGCAAAAAGACGCTAGTGGCAAAGATGGCCTGGGTACTGGCAGTCACCGTCATCTCCCCTTAAACATTTATTCATTCGTATATCCTGATCGCTGACAGGCGGACATTGCTACCATATACCAGATTAATGAATATATGTTTTTATGCCTGAAAATAATAATTCCCGGAATTCCCGGACACGGTTCCCGGAGGTAAAACAGGTAAACCTTTATTCTGCTCACCCGCTGCTACAAATGCCTCCACCTCCCCGGCGCCGCCCGCACAGCAACCTAAAAAATTATAATGATATTTTGTACCATAGGCAATAAAAATCACGCGTACAGCACAAAGTCCCGTTCCAAAAGTCGTTTATTTTCACCTGTCAGCTTGTGAAATATTATACTATAACCACAGATCGCCGTAAACTGCCCACCGCAAATTTTCAAAAAACAGACCGGATTTACTCCCTTCCCGGGAGCAAGTCCGGCCCGGCACCGCTTTACTCAGCCCTTGCTCTGTACCTGTACATATATAGTGACAAAATCCCCGCTATTCTGATGACAAAACCAGGGCGATTTATCTGCCATCCGCACCCACTCCTTTTTCCCTGCCTCGTTCCAGCGGTCCCAATAACCCGCTTAAAGCCAGGCCAGCCAGTGCCACCCCCAGCAGGGTCAGCGGACCGTGCATATAATACCAGAGCAGCAGATACCCGGTGCTAATTACAATGGACATAATCATCAGCGGGAAGGCCACCTTCATAAAGCCCAGGAAAGTGATGTGCAGGCCGCGCTTTTCGGCCATACCGATAACCACCACATTGGCCGAAGCGCCGATCACAGTACCGTTGCCGCCCAGACAGGCGCCCAGAGCCAGGGACCACCACAACAGATCCAGGTCGGCCATAGCGCCCAGCTGGCCCATATTGTGGATCAGCGGGATCATGGTAGCTACAAAGGGGATGTTGTCCACAAAGGCTGAAGCAATGGCCGACACCCAGAGAATGAGCATGGACATGGGCACCAGCTGGCCGCCCGTCAAATCCAGACTCCAGCGGGCCACCTTTTCAATCACCCCGGTGTGCTCCAGACCGCCCACAATAATGAACAGACCGGCAAAGAAAAAGATCACCGGCCACTCCACGGCGTGCAGGGCATGTTCCGGATCCTGGCGGCTTAACAACAGCAGCAGGCTGGCCCCGCTTAAAGCGATCACCGAAGACTCCATATGAATGAACTGGTGCAAAGCAAAACCGGCAATAGTCAAAAACATTACCAGCAGGCATTTTCTAAGCAAATTGTGATCCTTGATTTCTTCATTTTCATCCAGTTCCATGATGGCCGCCTGCCGCTCGGGCACTGCTACCAGCTGCCCGCGGTAGATGATTTTCAAAAAGAATATGGTCAACGCATAGACCACAATTACCACCGGGGTCAGGTTAATCACAAAGTCCATGAAGCCCAGGTGGGTGGCACTGCCAATCATAATGTTGGGCGGGTCGCCAATCAGCGTGGCCGTCCCTCCCACATTGGAGGCGATAATTTCTACAATCAGGTAAGACAGGGGGGAAACTTGCAATTTTTCGGCAATGGCAAAAGTGACCGGCACAATCAAAAGCACCGTGGTCACATTGTCCAGCAGGGCTGAAAGCACAGCTGTGACCAGGGCCAGGGCAGCCATGATTTTGAGCGGGTGCCCGCCCGACCGCTTAGCTGCCTTGATGGCCAGGTACTCGAACACGCCGGTCTGGCGGGTAATACCCACAATCATCATCATGCCGATTAACAGGCCGATGGTGTTGAAATCCACGGCTTCAATGGCCTGTTCGGGGGTGAGAATTTTAATCAGCACCAGCACAGCCGCCCCCACCAGGGCGATAACCGTACGGTGGATCTTCTCGGAAACAATAATGGCATACACCAGCAAAAAGATACTGGTGGCCAGGAAGGCCTGGGTAGTGGCAGTCATGGCATACCTCCTAACATCAATATCTTGCCCATAAAACCTCGCTTTATCAAATGCCGCCGGACACATAAGTGCCCAAAGTGTTGTTCTAAAACATACCCTTCCCCCCTCTCAGCATATTTGCGACACACAAAAGGTGGCCCGGGTTTTAGCCCAGGCCAAAACTTATGTTTTTCCCATCATCCGGCAGGGCCTGGCCCGGACAAAACAAAACCGGGGCCGGGCAGCCTGAAGAAAGACTACCCACCCCGGTTAGTCAACACCTTGAACCCGCTGCACAGGCAGGGGCAACCGCATAGACACTATGCATTTGTGAATAACCTGGATCCGTGATACCATCTCACCAATAACCATTTTCAGGCATAATCTGG